>CAMYZY010000057.1 GCA_947304075.1 uncultured Candidatus Saccharibacteria bacterium | reverse complement strand
CATACTTCGCAGCCTGGAATATTTGTGGCAGGAGATTGCCGAACGAAATCCGTAAGGCAATTAGTGACAGCAGCGGCCGATGGCGCAGTAGCGGCAATGGAAGCTGTACAATACTTGGGATAGTTTTATCCGTTGGTTTTGTTTTCTTTGATGCTTGTCATTTTGTCGAAACTGAATTCTTTTTCGAGGTTAATATTTAGTTCATCCACTGCATCGGCGAAGTTTTTCATTTTGTCTGCTAGTTCATCGTCGATTTCGCTGATTCGGTCTGCATAACAGGTGTCGATACATTCGGCGAGGGCCGAGGCTTTTTCGGAAATTCCTTCCAAGGCTCCATTAACTTTGTTAATGATTACAAGAACTTTTTCTTCGGTATAGCCGCTGTTTTTTATTTTGAATTCTAGTACTTTGTCTTTGGATTCTTTTAATTTATCTCGTGATATAGAATCTTTGTCACCATAATTTTCATTTAATTTGTCTTTTACGGTTGCGATGCTTGTTTTTATTGATTGCATTTCGGTTAATAATTCAACTTTGCTATCTAAAAGCGTGGTGTATTCTTCGAGTTGGTTCAAAAAATCTGCCTGCTCATTTTCAATAAGCCCGAGTGGGGTAATGATGTTGGTCTGTTCTTTGATTTCGGCTAGATTTTTTTGGTAGGTTTCTACGTCTTCGGTCATGACGGCTATTTTAATCATGTCCAAATTATAATTTATTCTTTCGTGTGCTGCTGTTGCAATTTCTGTTTGACGTAAATACTCTTTTTTAACAATAGAATATGCTTCATATAGTGCGAAGCCTGTTATTGCTACACAACAAAGTGCACCAATTAAGATTTTTTTGATAGTTTTCATAGTCCGCTTACTACCTGATTAACTAAATTTGCATACGCCTGCCGACCTGCAGGTGTAAGATGCGTGTGGTCCGCATAAGTATACCAATCTACATTGGGCACTACCACTGATACCCAATCTCCAACATGTACGTTACCGTAACTATTTGCCATCCAGCGAATTGTATTGTTTTGGGCATCACGTGGATAGTCGCCGCAATAGCCGGTCATAAATACGAATTGATGTCCGGGGCCTGCCGCGTCCATAATTGCTTGGAGCGTGTCTGTGCCAAAATTGACATAGTTGGTGACTAGCCCGATTACAATAATATATGGTAGGGAACCACCGTTTGCTGCGCGATACCCTGCTAGTAAATTAATTGCATCTGTCATGTTGCGTGAACCCATGGCATCTACAAATACTCCGGGCACTGTGTTGTAGAGGTCGGCTGTTGCGCCAAGCACTACTGAATCGCCAAGCACCATTACGCGTTTTGAGGCAAGCTCTGAAGCGCGTCCATAGTCTGGCGTACTATAATAATCTCTTCCATATAGGCTCCCGGTTGCTCCGCCGCCGTACCAGGCTGTAGTTGCTATAACTGGATATGGCTTTGCAAAACTTTCAGCACCATCAAAGAATTTCATTACTTCGCCATTTAAGAGATTAGCTAGTACTTTCATTCCGGTATAATCTATAATCGCTGTGGCTGCTTCTTCGGTTTGACTATTGGTTTCATCAAGTTCGGTTTTTGCCTCTGCTAAGTTTTCTTCGATTGAAGATTTTTCTGGAGCTTTGATGAGTGACATGATTGGGAGAATTGTGCTACATGCTAGAAGTATTGCAAAAATGATTTTATGTTTTTTAGAAAATGGAGTGATGACTTTTTGGAGTAGAATTGCTAGGCCGATACTAAGTGTAATTGCAATGTATGGCGCAACTTCTAATGGCCAAAACGACAATAAGCTTGGGAGTAGAATGTAAAGTCCCCAGTGTAGTAGATAGATTGCGAATGAAAGTTTACCAAGGTATTCTGGTACAATAAGTATTTTTGGAGTTTTGTTGATGATTGGCTTCTGAAGTTTTAATACTGTGAGTATCATTACTATGCTTAACGCTGCGGTGAGTGGAAGAGCCATTATGAATGCTAGCGCTGAATCGTAATGGATGAATGGTGCCATAGCTACTGTTCCGGCTATACTCATAAATAATACTGCGAACCAGCCGATTCGGCCTTTTTCTTTTGCTGGTTTGATTTGATGCATTGTTGTAAATGTTGCGAGCGCTGCGCCAAGGAAAAATGCTCCAATGTGTGAGTCTGGACCAAAGTAGGCGCGGTCGAATAGCGAGAACCTGCCACCGTATATGGCCATTAGGCCAAATGATATTGCAGCAATTAGTAGGCAAAGTATGAGGAATTTAATATAGAAACCGTTTGTTTTGTTTTTCTTCATTGGTGATAGTTTGGTGAAGACTGCGAAAATTAAGTAGAATAATAAACAGACTTGCAACTCAAGTGCCAAGAACCAGGTCGGATTAAATAGGTTGGGAATAAGTGAATTCTCGTAGGTGCTGCCAGTAATGATTGAGACGATGTTGGTTGAGAATGTAACTGCCGAAAGAGTGTTTGGGCGTGCCGCAGTGAGTAAATCAGGATCGGCGAAATAGGCTAGAGATAACGTGAGAATTATACAGAATATTAGGGTT
>CAMYZY010000056.1 GCA_947304075.1 uncultured Candidatus Saccharibacteria bacterium | reverse complement strand
ATGATTGTTTCTTCTGGGATTTCTTTCATTCCAGCTTCCACCATCATTACTTTCCCATCTTTACAAGCAACCACTAAATCCATCGGAGAGGCATCTCTCTCTTCAGCCGACAAAAATCCCTTAAATTCACCATCAACCTGTCCAATACGGATTCCCGCCACTGGTCCATCAAATGGCACTCCCGCGTTCATCAAAGCTGACGAAGCCGCTATCATTGCTACGCAGTCTGGTCTAAATGCCGGATCCATTGATAACACCGTACAAACTACCTGAATCTCTTGACGATAGCCTTTAGGGAATAAAGGCCTAATCGGCCTATCAATCAAACGTCCAACGAGTACTGCCTCATCCGCCGGTTTACCCTCTCTCTTAATAAAACGAGATCCACTAATCTTACCCGCCGCATACCATTTTTCTTCGTAATCAATCGAGAGCGGGAAGAAATCCTGCACTACTGGCTTTGTACCGACTACCACCGAGCCCAGAATCACGGTGTCACCATAGGTCACAAGTACAGACGAAGTCGACCGAAAACCGACCCTGTTTACTTCTAATGTAAGTTTACGTCCCAACCACTCTGTTGACACAGAAACCGTCTTCTTGCCATTAGGATTAATAATATCCATAAAAATATTCCTTTCTCGGGAAAACTTCAGGTATATCGACTAAAGCACAAATAACTATTTTCAGGACATTTCGGAGCCTGGCAAGGCGAGAATTAGCGCGTTTTCCCCTGTGGCGACAGGGGAAAACGACGCGTGTCCTGAAAATACGTTATAGTGCTTTAACCAGATATATCTGCCGTCTTCCCAATGTTAATTTTCTATCTCTATTATACCAGATATTGACAAATATAGCAATCTATGATATAATACAAAGATAAGTTGCTGTAAAAAGCAAAGTTCTTTAAAAGGGGGTAAAAATTGAAACTATATATTTCATCCGAGTCTCTTGACCGCAACACAGGTTCGGTCAAGATAATCATCGAAGGGACGTTAGCAGTCCCAAGAAACTGCGACGATCCCATCGTTGAGCTGTTTCGCCCCATTAGGGCAACGCTCAAAAACAAGATGCTGTACACGATTTTAGTCACGCGTCAGTGCGACACAATATCGTGCACACTATATCCGAGCAACAACAAAGGACAAGACCAAGAAACCTTCATTGAAGAGTCATTGAAATATTTGCCAAGAGTTCTCTCGGACTACGAAGTAATCTTAAATCTGTATTTCCAAGAAAAAACAGGTTTAGAAACTTTCCGTAAGCTGGTTGATAAGGGCGATTACGCCAAGGCCAATGAAAGCATAAAGAATTTTACTGCCGAAATTGGCTTAGTAATGCCCTCTCTGAAACCCAAAGAAAAGATTAAGAAGACAAAGGCGCAAAAACGCGCCGAAGGGAAAGAGTATCAAAGGCTCCATCCCGAAGTAGTCAAAAACTCCAAAAAACCCAAAAAACCCGCCAATTAAGGCGGGTTCTATTTTTAGGAAATAAAATTTCGAACAAGATACAAGGCAACACCGAGCAACGCAAAGGAGACGTACTAATCGTACGTCTCCTGCGTAGCACAGGTGCTAACGAAGTAGCTTGCCAAAACTTTATTTCCTGAGACCTAATTTCTTAACAGTTTTCTTATATAGCTCAAAATCGGTCTCTTCTAGATAGCGAAGCAATCTTTTGCGCTTCCCTACCATCTGCATTAAACCTCTTTTGGCCATAAAGTCATGTTTGTTGTTTTTAACGTGCTCAGTAACTTCCTTAATGCGCTCCGTTAAAATCGAAACTTGAACTTCAGGAGAACCAACGTCCGCCTTATTACGGGCAACCTTGGCAATAGCCTTGTCTTTATTCTCTTTTGTTATCATGCGAATATTATATCACATCTCTATTAAATCTACAATACTCTTAATCCTATTCTTCCGTGACCACTTCGATATAATCTGGTAAAGTCCAAATCACATAATACATTGGCTCTTTTTCAACTACTTTCCCAGTAAGCATCACGCGTTCGCCTTCCTTAGGATAATCTTCTTTGGCAAAACCTTCAACTACGAATTCAGTTCCAATCTTATTACCATTTTCATCTTCTTCAACGATAGAAAACTTATTCCCTGGATGCGAAACAATGCCTTCAATCATCATTATCGACCCAACCGTTTCGCCATTTTGAATAGCTTTTGCCTGCGCTTCCATTTCGGCATAATCACCGAAATCAATATTTATATCGATTGTGGAAAACTCTTCTTCATCAATTTCGATGGTTTGATCCGTTCCCGAACCACCACTATTGCCTGGATTATTATTAACTACACCAACGATTATTGCAATTACAACCACTACGACTACGGCAACTACTATGCCAATAATTGTATTTTTACTTAATTTAGCCATTTATACCTCCTTTAAATTATTTTTTACTTTTTTCTAACAAATTATAAACATAAGCTGCCAAAATCCCACCCAGTAATGGCCCAACGATAAATACCCAGACTGCCGCAATCGGCCCGCCATTTCCACCAAGTGCTGCCACGATAGCTGGCCCAAGTGAC
>CAMYZY010000055.1 GCA_947304075.1 uncultured Candidatus Saccharibacteria bacterium | reverse complement strand
AAGCCAAGTTTTGCGCAAAAGTAGTTTTACCCATAGCCGGACGTGCACCGATAATAACTAAATCACCTTTTTGAAAACCCGCCGTCTTTTTATCTAAATCTCTAAAGCCAGTTTTAAGGCCACGCAGTGCACCTTTGTTCCTGTGCAGTTCATCAATCCTATCAAAAGCATCCGCTAGCAGTTGGTCAATTGAAACATAGTCACTTTTAACAATTTTGTCAGAAACTTCGAATAATTCTTGCTCAGCCGAACCGATTAGTTCATCAGGATTCGCATCATCCTGAAATGCCTTTTCGGCAATTCTCGTACCCGCCGTGATTAATCGCCTTCTCGTCGATGCCTTTTCAATTAACTCGGCGTAAGCCTTGGCGTGAGAAGCCGCTGGCACGAAATTCGATAGTTCAGCTAGATACGATGCCTTGCCGATTTTGTCGAGCTGTTTTTTGGATTTAAGTTCAGATGTTAGAGTGAGTAAATCAATCGGTTTATGATTATCATACAAATTCGAAATAGCTTCAAAAATAATTTGATGTCTTTCGTCGTAAAAATCGCGTGGTTTAATGATGGTAAGTATTTCAGGTAAAACATCATTATTTATAATAAGCGCACCAAGAAGAGACTTCTCTGCCACATCGTCATGCGGCGGAATACGTCCACCTTTATTATTAGAACGGGCTTGTTCCTCCATCGTTTATTACCTCTCCACCCATTATATCAGATATTTTGGCAATCGTTTCATCTTTGTCTTCTATTTTAGGAGAGTCGGAAATTTCATGAATTGTAATTTTGACATCATTTTTTATGGCGGTAAGCAAAATCTTTTTATTATTATCACGAGATAATATGTTTTTTATAATTTTCTTCATCGGATAAATATGTAAAGTCGTCCCATCAAAAGCATATTGAGTTTTTGAAAGTTGTGAATAAACCGCATCGCTTAATTCTTGCACTTTATTTAAATAATCTTGCCAATCAAAAGCCACATTTGATATAGCAGTGGTAATAGAATTAACTGAAGGCTCCGGTGGCGCAGTAGGGGCAGGTGTTGCAGTTGTAATTGTGGTGGATTTTACCGTAGAAACTACCTTGATGGGTGGTTTGGCTACGATGGTCTGATTAGGCATAGGCTTGATTAAGGTAACTAAGATTTTTGCATTAGCATATGGCGCCTTAACTTCTGGTAGTCCCGCAAGCAAAGTCATGTATTCAGGTCTTGGCTCAGCAATAATTAAATTAATCAATTCTTCGGCGATTATTTCAGCCTTAACCCCAGAATTCAGCAGATTCTTTATTAAATCCCGAATAGAGTCGTAATCCTGTGATAAATAACTCTCTAGCAGTTTCTTAATTAATTCGTCTTCAGGCAGCCCTAGTGCCTTTAATACTAGTTCTTTTGTAATTTTATTTTCAGAGATTGTAGATAATTGGTCAAGTAATGAAAGCGAATCTCTAAAAGACCCGCCACCCCTTTTTACAATAATATCTAGCGCATCGTCGTCAATCTCAATTTTTTCTTTTTTTACCACAGACTTTAAAAAGTCAAACATAGTTTTATGATCGGCGAGTTTAAAAGTATATGTCTGCGCTCTAGAAGTAATAGTTACCGGCACTTTGTAAGCATCAGTAGTAGCCATAATAAATACAACATGAGCCGGCGGCTCTTCCAGAGTTTTTAAAAGTGCGTTGAAAGCTTCTTTTGTGAGCATGTGTACTTCGTCGATGATGTAAACCTTGTATTTGCCAGTAGTCGGGGCAATCGCGGCCTTTTCGCGCAGTTCACGTATATTATCTATGCCTCGGTTACTAGCCCCATCGATTTCGATAATGTCAATATAATCATCTTCAATCTCATATTTAAACCCGTTTATTTCATGGGCCAGAATTCTCGCCACAGAAGTCTTACCGCACCCCCTAGGTCCGATGAACAAATACGCATGGCTAACTTTATTCTGTGCCAAGGATTTAATCAAAGGGTCAGTCACCTGCGGTTGGCCAACAACATCAGACAATTTAGTTGGACGATATCTCCTGTATAAACTCTTCATACAATATATTATACCCTAATAAAAAATAAATTCGCAATAAATTATCTTTAAAATAACTTGATTACGAATTTATAATGCAGCTTCAACCGCAGCCCAAGTTGCATCGTCATTATTAACTGGAATAACGACAGAAACTTGAGAACCTTCTTTGAGATGGAAATAAGTTACCGAAGCGTAAAGAATTTGGTATTCTTTGCCAGCAACTTCGACGAAGTATTTGTCATCATGATGAGTCAAGGTACCAATTACAGTCTTGCGTTCCACAGGGCCAATTTGCTTGTATAGGAACTTGCCATCTTCTGTAATGGTAAGTTTCATAATATCACCTTCGACTAACTTTGACTTAGAAGCATAGTTAGCCGGTACTGGATAATTCTTGCCATCAGGGCCAATCATAATTTGTCCATCAAAGATTCCTTCGATAATCTTACCTTCAGGACTAGAAACAACCGTTTCGCGTGGTGCAGAAATCGTCTCACCATCGCCAAGAATTGAAACCAATAATTCTTTTGCGGCAGACAAATTAGTTTCTGCTTCACTGAGCAGACCACGCAGTCTCTTTATTTGTTTTTCTGGTATTTCAGACATCACCTCGCATTCCTGTCTAAATATAG
>CAMYZY010000054.1 GCA_947304075.1 uncultured Candidatus Saccharibacteria bacterium | reverse complement strand
TCGTGCCAGGCGTAAAGATTTCTTCCTGGACATATTTACAAAATTCAGGCTCAGTCAGGCCGTCTGCCTGGGTGCTTTGAGGCGTGATGCCAGTGACCATGATTGCGGACGGGCTCGGAAGGGTGTCGTCTGTGAGTTTTATTAGTAAATTGACCGGCTCGCCGATTGGGTTAAAATTTAGATCTGTGCGGATGCCCGCAAACTGCATGATGCGATCATTTTTTGGATTCAGACCAGAAGTTTCCAGATCATAAAAGAAAAAAGTTGGCTGTGTTTTTTCGGAATAATAATTATCATAATCTGGGTCTATCATATCTTTATTTTAGCATAAAAAAGCCCCCGATATGGGGGCTTTGGAGGTTATCATCTTAGGATTTTATTGATTGCCCTCTCTATAGAGGAAAAATCATTATCTCCTTCACGATAGTATGCTATCGCTGCACGGCTTTTGCCGCGCGTAACATCGTGACAATATGGCTCTGGCATTACTTTACTTTTATCATGACTAACAGTCACTTTAATAATGCCCTGCCTATTTGTCTTGGCTACAAAATCGTAATCGATTCTTTCGCCGTTTTCATCGAGCGAGCCTTTTTTTGCCCGTGAAACAGACATCACTCTTTCGGGGGTTCTATCAATTATCTGATACCCTAATAATCCATAGATTATCCCCTTCCAGATTTTTCCGGACTCTTTTATATTGTTAACACACTGACGGATCAGTAATACTGTTGTATGTAGTACAACTGCTATACCAAATCCTAAAATAACAGCGGCAATACCGAAGGCCGGGTTTCTGTGCATAAAACTGATGAAAGGTGTCATATTATCTCCTCCTTAAGGTTCGATGATTGGGCACTATTACCCATAATCAATAGTTACTTACATTATATCACACTTATGCTTATTTGTCAATATAAGCATAAGCGTTAACAGAGGTGGAAGGCGCGAAATTTTCTTGACTTTTTCACTGTTTTCTGGTATCATAATATTGTCATGCAGATAAAAATTTAACTGATTATCAGCGAAAGGGGGTGATATGTTTGGCACTCACAACAACATGTACAGCTTGTGGCAAAGTCTACACTGGAGACACGTGTCCTCGTTGTGCAGCGGAAGGCAGAACTTCTAAATGTACGAAGTGCAATGGTACCGGATGGGTCATTGACTGGACCGGACAGAGGTATAAATGCCCTGACTGCAACGGGGGGAGAATCTAATTCTCCCAAAATAACAACTGAATATCGGGCAAAGCTGATTAAGCGCAAATCAGCTTTGTAAAGTACATTTGCATAAAGCACATCATTAGGGTAACCAGAGTTGGTTACCCTTTTTTCTTTCCCTGTTTTATGTTATAATATGCGATATGATCTGGAACGAATTGAAGAAACCTTTTACTATTCTGGCCCCTATGGAAGGGGTGACGGATGTGGTTTTTCGTTCCGTAGTAAATAAGGCCGGGCGCCCGGATCTCTTTTATACTGAGTTCACGAACGTTTCCTCTTTTGCTTCTGAAAGGGGTCGCCACGATGCGCTTGAACGCTTAACAGTGAAGCCGACGGATAAGCCAATTATCGCGCAAATCTGGGGTAAAAATCCGGAACACTTTGCAATTCTAGCCGAGGAGCTCGAGAAACTTGGTTTTTCTGGACTTGATCTTAATTTTGGCTGTCCAGACAGGCACGTTAATAAGGCTGGTGGCGGCGCAGCAATGATTCGCACCCCTGATCTTGCTTCTGAATGTATCAAGCAGGCTCGCCTTCATACGAATCTCCCTGTTTCCGTGAAAACTCGTCTCGGTTTCACCTCTGCTAATGAATATCAATCTTGGATTCCATTCCTTCTAAATCACCATCTTGCAGCTTTGACTGTTCACCTTAGAACCAGAAAAGAGATGAGTAAAGTTGCAGCGCACTATGAGCTCATCCCGGAAATCATCAAAATGCGCGATGAAATTTCTCCAGAGACAAAGCTTGTTATAAACGGTGATATAAAAGATCTAAAAATGATTCGCGAGCTCTCGGAAAAATATCCGGAAGTAGACGGTTTTATGATTGGGCGCGGCGTTTTCCAAAATCCGTATTGTTTTACTGATCACGAGCCAACAAAGAAGGAGTTGCTCGATCTGTTCCGCTTCCATCTTGATCAATACGACAAGCACGTATCAGAGGTAGAGAAGTATCCATACGAACCTTTGAAGCATTTCTTCAAGGTTTATATCAACTCTTTTGATGGGGCTTCGGATCTTAGAGTGAAGCTTATGGACTGCAAATCTACAAATGAACTTCGCAAAGTTCTTAATGAGTTTGAAAAATAATTCGCTTATGCTATAATTCTGGTATCAGCCTATACCTCGGTCACTGGGCTTGAGAAAAGATTTTAGCGTTTGGTATTGTCATTTATACCTTTCGCCAGGAGCCAATAAATCGGGCTCACATAAATGACTTCTAATTAAATAATTTAGGAGTTGTCTATGAAAATCAATAATACAAAAGAAGAGCGCGTCGAAGTCATGGCCCTTTTCGGCTATGAAATGACCCCTTGCCAACCGCTTACTTTCAAGCGTCGCGGCGAGGAAGAGATAGAAGTCACTGAACTTCTCAAGACGCAAATCCGCTTCGCCGGAAATACTGCAAAGCATATTTTCGACGTCGTAGCCGGACACGAGAATTATCGTCTCGTATTCGACTCAAGCGATCTTTCGTGGTATTCCGCGAGAATCTAGCTCTTCAATGACCCGGGATTCCGGGCCATTTTTGTCTCTTTTTTAAAAGGGGTTGAAAAATCTAAAGATATAAGTTATAATAAGCATTAGTTTGGATTCGTA
>CAMYZY010000053.1 GCA_947304075.1 uncultured Candidatus Saccharibacteria bacterium | reverse complement strand
CACTCTGTTCCTTCAGATCGTATTTGCTCTCAATTATTTGTTTTCCATTTTCATCTTCAATGATTTGTGATACTTCACCAGTTTTAATTATTTTACTTGTCGGAGTTTCTGCTGATGGTTCATTCACGCCATTAAACTCTACAGTAGAAAGTGAATCCCATTCAGAAGAGCTAAAAGATTCGTCTGTTCTTCTTGGTCCTGCATTTGGATTATTCATGTTTTCTCCTTATAATACTTTCTCTAAAAATTCCTTTACTCTGGGAGTTTTTGGATGTTCAAAGAATTCTTCCGGCGACCCTTCTTCAATAATCCGTCCCTTATCAATAAACACAATCCGCGACGCAATTTCTTTTGCAAAACTCATTTCATGTGTCACTATCATAATCGTCATGCCGCGGTCCGCCAATTCGCGAATCAGTCCCAGCACATCACCGATTGATTCTGGATCTAGTGCCGAAGTTGGCTCATCAAATAATAGAACTTCTGGTGATAGCATCATTGCTCGGATTATCGCAATTCGTTGTTTCTGGCCACCTGATAAACTTGCTGGGTACGCATTCGCCTTTCCAGGTAGTCCAATATGGCGCAGTAGTTCCATCGCCCTTTTTTCTGCTTTGTCCCGCTTCATTAGTTTAAGCTTTAATGGCGCTAGCAACAAATTATCCATTACCGTCATATTATTAATCAAATTAAAATGCTGAAACACCATCCCTATGTTTTGTCTGACTTTTCGGATATTTTTTTCGGTCACTTTTTCGCCATCAAAGATAATCTCGCCCGAAGTCGGCTCTTCCATCCAGTTAATGCATCTAAGAAATGTGGACTTACCCGAACCCGATGGCCCCAGTATCACTACTCGCTCACCTTCTTTCAGCTCAAAATCAATTCCATTTAGCACCTTATTATCGCCAAACGATTTTCTTAAGTTCTTTATCACTAAATCTGTATTCTTATTTTCCATTTATTTCTCCACTTTTAAGTCGCTCCGTCGGAGACTCTTTTCAATTCGTTTTACGATAAACGTAATTAGGTAAATCGTAGCGAGATAAAATAGTGCTGCCACAAACATCGGTACAATATAGCTCGCCATATTTTGCCCTGAGCCAATGTCTTTTGCCGCCATATTTAAATCATACATCCCCACCATACTCACAATGGCAGTCTCCTTAATCACAGTGATTATTTCATTCCCAAGCGCCGGAATGATATTTTTAATTGCTTGTGGCGCAACGATTTTCATAAAAATCGTCATTCTAGATAGCCCTAATGCTAATCCAGCTTCCGTCTGCCCCGCATCTACCGACAAAATCCCGCCCCGAATCACTTCTGCCGCATAAGCCGCTGAGTTTAGTCCAAATGCCAAAATCGCCGTAATGATACTAGGAAATCCTTTCACCGCAAAAATCACAAAAAACATAATAAATAGCTGCAAAGCCATTGGTGTCCCACGGATTATCCCAACGTAAACTCGGCAGATAAATTTCGGTATCACCAGCCATTTCGATGGTTTTGCTGTGTCAATTAATGCAATAATCGTCCCGAATAGTATTCCAATGAGAAGTGCAAAATACGAAATCTGAATCGTTAGCAAAAAACCATGTAGCAGGGAATCAATGTATTCCGGCGTACTAAAAAGTTCTCCAATTTTTTCAAAAAAGCTATTCATCGCTTAGCCCCATATATTTTAATACTAATCTATCAATTTCCGACAGACCGCCTTCATTTTTTGTCAACATTTCAGCCAGCACTTCGTTAAATGCTTCTAGAAGCTCCGTTTTGTCTCGGTTTACTGCAATCGCATATGATTCTTCTACCGGATAATCTTCTTCGCGCGTTGCCCCCGAATAATATAATGGCAAAGCTTGGAGCCCTGGATTCTTTTCTACGATAAATTGCGCCGCCAGCTCATCCGCCACAGCATAATCAATAATATGAGCCAGAATAGCATCCGCCGCCAATTGGTGCGAGTCAATACCCTTAAGCGTTGTGCCAGTTCCATTAAGCACTCCATTTTCAATTTCATCGTCTATAAATAAATATCCAGTGCTACCAATCTGCGAACCTAGTCTCGCCCCCGCCAATGCTTCCCATACTACGTGGTCGTCACGTAGTGAAGGCGGCATCTCACGATTATATATTACATATTGCACCGAATCATAATAGGGTATCGTAAAATTCACTTTTTCGGACCGCGCCGGCGTGATAGTTAGCCCTGCCGCTCCCGCATCTGCAATTTTGCCAGCTTCAACATTATCAATAATGACATCAAATTCTACGTTTTTTATTTGAAAAGTTTTATTCATCTTTTCCGCCACGTGGTTCACGATATCTACGTCCACTCCCACGATTTCTCGGTTTTCATAAAACTCAAATGGCGCAAATGGCACATTTGTCTCTACCACATAATCCGCACCCTTCTCATCATCAATCGATTTCCAAACACTCACCCCCATCCCCACCGTCACCAGCAGAAACAGCACTATATATATTATGCTTCTGACCTTATGCATAACCATATTATATCACAAATCATCTTCATGAGCATATCGCATCGACGGGTGACTGACTTGAAGGAAACATCGACGGGTGACGGCTCTGGAAGGGGTCCCCAAAATGTTTTGCTTTAGCAAAAATTTTGGGGAGGGAGAAGAGCCGGCAGGACCCGTCGAGAAAGTTACATCAACGGGTGACGGACTTGAAGGGGGACCCCCAAAATATTTGCGATAGCAAAATTTTGGGGGAAGAAAGTCCGGCAGGACCCGTCGAGAAGACCCGTCGAGAAAGTCCGGCAGGACCCATCGAGAAAACCCGTCGAGAGAGCCGGCAGGACCCGTCGAGGAGTCTCGTC
>CAMYZY010000052.1 GCA_947304075.1 uncultured Candidatus Saccharibacteria bacterium | reverse complement strand
AAATGTCGTGCCAGCGAAATGTGGACAATCAGTTACTTCAAATTGAAACAAAACATCTTGTATGATCGAACTGGATATTTCACAGCACTAATCGTCATGATGACTCTCGAAGTCAACGGAAAATGGTATGACTGGAGAGCTAAAGAATATCCTCATTAACAATCCCCCTTGAGCGGCTCCGTGACCTAAACTTTGTTTAGGGAGCGGAGCTTTTTCATGCTATAATGAAATCAAAGGAGGTTTTAATGAGCAAATTTGACGAGCAATACATCGACTTATGCCGACGTATTCTTGAGAATGGCGAACATATTACAAACTACAAAAAAACTGACTCGCGCAAAGCATCGGCGGTATCTGTGATTCCCGACCACACCGCCCAAGCTAAATCTTCCGCCAGAACCATTCGTCTGCCTCATCAAATTCTCCAATTCGATCTAGGCTCAGAATTTCCGATTTTAGTTAGCAAAAAAGTCGCTTTTAAAACCGCTGTGCTTGAAATACTCTGGATCTACCAAGTTGCATCTAACGATGTACGTTGGCTTAAAGACCGCGGAATCAAAATTTGGGACGAATGGGAAATTTCCGAAAATGGCACCTATCAAGGCCGAAACATTAATGAAATATATGCAAAAAAACATCCCAACGAGCTAAAAGAAGACTTTTCTCATACTATAGGCACCGCTTATGGCTGGATAGTAAACAAATATCATCTAATCGACAACCTAATTGAAACCCTAAAAGAAAACCCCGGCAATCGCCGTATGGTGTTATCTTTATGGCAAAATGAGTGGCTAGAAACCGCCGCTTTGCCATCCTGCGTCTGGAATTCCCAGTGGAATCTCATAGATGGCAAACTAAATTTACTAGTTACATCTCGTTCTTCCGACGTCCCGCTAGGCTTACCGTTTAACGTCGTGCAATACGCTACTCTCTGTTATTTAATCGCTCAGTCTATTGGCGCCAAACCCGGACAATTCACATTTATCACTAATGACGCCCACATCTACGAAAACCAAATTGACGGCATCCGTGAGCAAATCAACCGTTACGAAAAAGCCATTAAAGAGCATAATCTTCCCAAAGCCCCAACTCTCTGGCTTAACCCAGACATCAAGAACTTCTACGATTTTGATAATTCTCGTGAGCTTAAAGACATCAGATTAGAAAACTATGAAAATCTCGGCACCATCAAGATGCCAGTTACGGAGTAAAATGTTTAGTATTATCTCAGCAATCGGCAAAAACAACGAAATTGGCAAAAACAACAGTTTAATTTTTAAAATCAAAGATGATATGAAATTCTTCCGCGAAACTACCTTAAACCATAAAGTTGTAATGGGACAAAACACTTGGTACAGTCTCCCCGGCAAACTCAAAAACCGCGAAAACATAGTTGTTTCTCTGGAAAATCTCTCTGGACCAGATAGAATAATCAATAATCTTGATGATTTTATCAAAGAAAATCAAGATACCGATGAAGAAATCTTTATTATCGGTGGCGGCTCAATCTATAAACAATTTTTACCATACACCACCAATCTCTATCTGACCGAAGTAGACGGTACCGACAATGAAGCCACCGTCTTTTTTCCTGAATTTGATAAAACGAATTATACTAAAACCCTAATCAAGAAAGGCTCCGAAAATGGTTTAGACTATTCCATCGTCAAATATACTAAAAAATGAATAAGGAGAAATATGAAAGAGCTAGTATTTGATTTAATCAATAAAGAAATAATCCGCCAAAGCGAAGGATTAGAGCTAATTCCAAGCGAAAATTACGTTTCAAGAGCCGTTTTAGAAGCCATGGGCTCAGTTCTCACCAACAAATATTCCGAAGGCTACCCAAGTTTCGAAGGTATCACTGATTGGAGTGAAGACGAAATAGCCGAAAAAATCCTGCCAAATTACCGCTATTACGGCGGTCAAATTAATGTCGACCGTATTGAGCGTCTTGCCATTGAGCGTGCCTGCAAATTATTTAATGCCGATCATGCCAATGTACAACCCCATTCTGGCGCCAACGCCAACGAAGCTGTTTATTACGCCTGGCTCGAACCTGGCGATAAGGTTCTTGCCATGAATCTAGGCCACGGCGGGCATTTAACACATGGTTCCCCAGTTACTCGTAGCGCTAAAATCTACAAATTCATCCCTTATGGCACCACCAAAACCGGCGATCTTGATTACGACGAAATGGAGACCTTAGCACTAGAAAATGACATCAAACTCATTCTCATAGGCTATTCTGCTTTCCCTAGAGTACCAGATTTTGAAAGAGTTGCCAAAATTCGTGAAAAAGCGGAGAAAAAATGGAAGCACGAAATATTACTAATGGCCGATATGGCCCATGTTGCCGGCCTAATCGCCGCCAAAATCCACCCAAATCCACTTGATTATGGCTTTAATGTCATGACGACCACTACACACAAGACTTTGCGTGGGCCACGTGGCGGGCTTATCCTTACAAAAGGCGTTGTAGGAAGCCCAATCAAAAAGATAGAGAAAAAGACTCTGGAAAACATCCCTACCATTATCGACAAAGCAGTCTTTCCTGGCACCCAAGGCGGTCCACTAGAACACGTAATTGCTGCTAAAGCAGTCGCATTTGGTGAAGCATTGAAGCCTAGTTTTAAATCTTACGCCAAAAACATCGTCAAAAATGCCAAGAAACTCGCTGAAGAGCTAAAAAAACGTGGATTTGTCTTGCAAGCCGATGGCACCGAAAACCATCTTATTTTAATTGATATGATGAAAAGTTTCGGGATTAACGGAAAAATGTACGAAAAAGCATTAGATTTGATTGGTTTAACTTTAAACGCCAATGCTCTCCCAGGCGATACAGGTGGCGCCTTTAAGCCAAACGGCGTTCGACTAGGCACCCCCGCAATTACCACACGTGGCCTCGGCGAAAAAGAAATGGTAAAATTGGCCGGATGGATGGAAAAAATCGCCAGACTCTGCCAAAAAGCTAATAAAGACGGATTAGAAGTTATCGAAACAAACGATTTATCAGAAATCAAGAAACTTCGCGAAGAGGTTAAAACTCTTGCTCTGTCCTTCCCCCTTCCTACCAAGTAATTAAAGTTTTATGGCACAAAAAATGGTGGAGTATAG
>CAMYZY010000051.1 GCA_947304075.1 uncultured Candidatus Saccharibacteria bacterium | reverse complement strand
GATTTGAATTCTGGGTGGGCTTGGGTTGCGACAAAGAATTTACATCCTGGCGCTTCGATGAATTCGACCAATTTGCCGTCTGGAGACGTACCGGAAACTTTGATTCCACCTTTTTCCATTTCGCTAATGAATTTTTGGTTTACTTCGTAGCGATGGCGGTGTCTTTCTATTATTTCATAACCGTCTTTAGTTGTTTCTCCCCAACCGTATTTTTCGTAGATTTTCTTTGTCTTTGATTTATTATCCAGTATGGCTTTATAATCGCCTAGACGCATGGTGCCGCCGGTGGATTCTTTGCCTTTTTGGTCTTCCATGATGTAGATTACGTTGTTACCATCTTTTTCGGTGGCGCCAAATTCTTCTGAATTTGCATTTTTAATGCCACCTTTTCTGGCCGCTGCAACGCATGCTACTTGCATACCGAGACATAAACCAAGATATGGCACATTGTTTTTTAGGGCGTATTCTGCTGCTTTGATTTTTCCTTCGGTACCTCTTACGCCAAAGCCGCCCGGCACTACTATGCCATCGCATTTTTTTAGTTCTGATTTTGCTTGGTTTTTTTGTGCTGTTTTGTCGCCTAACTCTTCGGCTTTAATCCATTTCAGGTCTAGATTGACACCATTCCAGGCGGCGGCAGCTTTTAAAGCTTCTGTCACGCAAATGTATGTATCATCATTTCCCACGTACTTTGCGACTAGGCCGACTCTCACGGTTTTTGCGTACTTTTTGCCACGTCGTCTGGAGAATTCTACCCATCTAGACATGTCTGGTTCTTTTTCGTCGCCGATGAAATCGTTTAAAATTTCTAGGACTCCGGATTTTAATACATTTAGTGGTACGTCATATACGCTGTTGATGTCGGGCAAATTTAATACTGCTTCACTTGGAATGCCAGAGAAGGCGGCAATTTTTTCGCAAATTTTTCTTTCGCAGGGTTTTTCGGTTCTTACGCAGACAATATCTGGTATGATACCAAAGCCTCTCAAATCTCTCAAAGCATTTTGAGATGGTTTGGTTTTTAATTCATTTGAAGTATGGATGAATGGGACGTAGACTACAGATACATATAAACAGTTTTTGCGCCCGACTTTGTTGGCAAATAGCCTAATTGCTTCGATAAAAGGCAGACCTTCGTAATCGCCTACGGTTCCGCCAATTTCAACAATATGAATATCGCTGCTAACGGATGCTTTTTCGATTTTTTCGCAGACCAAATCGGTAAAATGTGGTACTAGCTGCACGGTTCTGCCATGGAAACCGCCCGCGCGCTCTCTTTCGATGAGCTCTTTGTAGATTGAGCCTGAGAGTGTGATGGAATATTTGCTGGTTTCAAAATCCAAGAATCTTTCATAGTGACCGAGGTCCAAATCGGTTTCTATGCCGTCGTGGGTTACATAGCATTCGCCGTGCTCAACTGGGTTTAAAAGACCGGCGTCCACATTTAGGTATGGATCACATTTTTGCATGGTGACGTTGTAGCCTTTGGCTTTTAGAATCGAACCGATTGAAGCTGCGGTAATACCTTTGCCTACACCAGAAAGTACCCCTCCTGTAACAAAAATGTATTTACAGTTTTTACTTTTCATATGGGGACCTCCTCCCACTCATTTAATTCTTTTTATATTTTTTTATTATAGCATAAGAAAAATATAATAAATTAGTTTTTATTTTGTGGTGAGTGATTGACTACTTTGATTTGTATGCTATAATGATTCTATTGCCGCGATAGCTCAGTTGGTAGAGCGCATCCATGGTAAGGATGAGGTCACCGGTTCAAACCCGGTTCGCGGCTCCATTTTTTTGTCATTATTAAAACTTTTATGCTATAATTATGTAAACAATCGCGTTGAAATACGGCATTATGATTTAGCGAATCGTTAAATACTAGCCTGTATACTTGTCTCGGCAAGCTCCGCTTGTCGTAGTCCCTGACGGGACCTAGGATTGTTTAGAAAGGAGATGATATGAATGAACAAGAAGTAAATTACATGTCATCTCTTTTTCTTGGTGCGTCAACTTTGGAAAAACGTGATCTTATCAATCTAATGCCTAATAAAATCGTGCGTAAGTATTACATTCGTCATGATATCCCTAAAAGAACCGGTGGTATTCGCGTGATTTATGAGCCCTGCCAGACGTTGAAGACAGTCCAAAGGCGCATTAATCGTTGGTTTTTGAAAGATGCTCCAGTTTCTGATTTTGCCTTTGCATATGTGAAAGGTCGTTGTATTCTGGATAATGCCAAACCGCACGTTAGTAAGCCGATTTTGCTAAAACTAGATATCCATCATTTCTTTGACAATATCCATTTTGAGTCGGTGTTTGATATTTTTAAGAGTTTGGGATTTTCTGAAAACTTTGCTAGACTAGTGGCCGGACTTACTACAGTCGACGATTATTTGCCACAGGGTGCGCCGACTTCGCCCGCGCTATCAAATCTATTTCTTAAAGAATTTGATGAAGAAATTGGTGAATATTGCTCAAAAAATGATATTGTTTATACTAGGTATTCCGATGATTTAACGTTTTCGATGTATAGATTTAACCCAGATTTGGTGAAATTTGTAAGAGAAAAACTTGGGGCATTTGGTTTAGAATTAAACAGGAAGAAGTCTAAGATTATTTGTGGGCCTTTGCAAAAGCGGGTGACTGGGGTGGTGGTTAATAACAAGCCGCAGGTTCCGAGAAGCTATCGGCATAAGATTCGTCAGGAAATGTACTATATTTCAAAATATGGCCTTGATGCGAGCCTAAACACTCGCAATATTACTGATAAAGAAAAACATGTTTCGTGTTTGCTTGGCCAAATTAATTTCGTTTTACAAATTAATAAAAATGACGATGAATTTAAAAAGTATCGAGAAATCTTGATGACTCCTTCGTTAGATAATTTGCGTTCGCAACTGACTAATCTTCTAAATTAATAGATTAATATATTGATTTTTTAATTAGTTTATGGTATAATTAGGGGATACACTATGGTGTAGTACTTTAATAAATTCCAAAAAAGGGGGTCGAAAAAATTGAATAAAGAGAAGAACGTTCTGTTTCTCGCAATTGAAGAGAACAGAGCAAATATTTCGAAACAAAAACTTTGGCGAGAGTATAAAAAAGCCAAAGAAAGAGCTCGTCAGTGCAATG
>CAMYZY010000050.1 GCA_947304075.1 uncultured Candidatus Saccharibacteria bacterium | reverse complement strand
TAGCGAAGCTAGACGATGGACATTGTTGGATGATAGAAAATTTAAGACTTGAATCGGATGGCTCAACTGGAGAAAAAGTTGTATTATCACAAGGGTATGATGAAGGCTTTGTTGGGCTTGCAAATGCTGAATATGGTAATTTCTCTGATTCATCTTCGTCAAATAGTTTATATAGTACTAATGGATCGATGGGTAAAGTTGTTTATGGTGATTATATTGGTAGTAGATTTCCACGTTATAATAATTCAAATACTTTGTTTAGTGCAGAAAAGCCTTATGATGGTGATGCCAGTATTTATGGGTATGGTAATTATTATACTTGGACTGCGACGGTTGCTAATACTACGGTAAGTTCCAGCATGAACACCGTCGTTGATTCTACGTCTATTTGTCCAACAGGATGGCGAGTTCCTATGGGTGGTAACAAAGATTTGGAAGCAAATAATGATTATTGGGCATTAATTGTAAATGGTGTGAATCGTGGCGTAAAACCTAAGAATTACAGTAGTTTTGCTAGGCCATATTATTATGGTGATACAGAAGGGGTAGCAATATCTGAATCATTAAGACAATTCCCCAATAATTTATTATTATCTGGCTATTATAGTAATGATAGCGAAGTTAATAATGGTGTATTGGGTGGATATTGGTCTTCAGTTACGAGTGCGAATAATGGCGCGTATTTATTTAGTATCAGAAATAATCGAATTGATCCTGGGACTGATTTTTCGAATAAATATTATGGCTATTCGGTGAGATGTATTTATGAAGGGCCGCTTCATTAAAATATAATAATATGATATAATATGAGTACTGGCTGGGTGTAGCACAGTTGGTAGCGCGCGACTTTTGGGAAGTCGAGGTCGCAGGTTCAAGTCCTGTCACCCAGACCATTTTTTGTTTTATTATTGAATCTATTATGATAAAATAAACACAGTAAGGAGAAAAAAGTGGCAGATAATATACCTAAAAAAACATTAGGACAAAAGAATAATGGTAGTGCATCGAATACTACACGAAGCATCTTATTTATATTTGTATTAATTTGTTTTGGAGCTTTACTGATATCAACATTAAATCAAGGCGAAAAGCAAAAAACCGAAGTGCCGATTTCGGATGTGATTAGACGAGCTAATGATGAAAATGGCAATATTGCCAAAATTACAGTGACGGGCCAAAATCTGGACATCACTCTAAAAGGCGAAGAGAAGCCGACAGAAGTTTCTAGAAAAGATGGCTCCGGGACTTTGTATGATCAGGGCTTAGAAAACCACTGTGCAGATTTAAAAGACGAAGAGCTAAAAGCATGTGAAGAAAAATATCCAGTAATTGAATACAAAGAAGACACAAATGTTTGGGGAATTGTACTTGATGTAGCTTTGACGGTTTTGCCGATAATCGCTTTGGTAATTTTCTTCTCATGGATTATGCGACAAGCAACTTCTGCAAATAACCAATCTATGTCTTTTGGAAAATCAAAGGCTAGATTGTATGGTCCGGATAAGAAAAAGGTTACTTTTAAGGATGTGGCGGGGAACGAATCGGCAAAACAAGATTTGACAGAAATTGTAGATTTCTTAAAGAATCCGAAAAAATACGAAAAACTAGGTGCGAAGATTCCACGTGGGGTATTACTTGCGGGCGATCCGGGTACTGGTAAAACTTTGATGGCGCGAGCGGTGGCTGGTGAAGCTGATGTGCCGTTTTTCTCAATATCGGGTTCGGAATTTGCGGAAATGTTTGTGGGCGTAGGTGCTAGTAGGGTACGAGATTTGTTTAGTAAAGCTAAGAAAAATGCTCCTTCGATTATATTTATTGATGAAATTGATGCGGTTGCGCACAAAAGAGATGCGCGTGGTGGGGCTGGGCGTGAAGACGAACAAACTTTAAACCAGATTTTAGTAGAAATGGATGGGTTTGATAATGATTCTGGTGTGATTGTGATGGCGGCAACCAACCGTGTGGATATGCTTGACAAAGCATTATTACGTCCGGGTAGATTTGACCGTCATGTTAATGTAGTTTTGCCTGAGCGCAAAGATAGGCTTGAGATTTTGAAGGTGCATTTTAAGGGTAAACCTGTAGAAGCGGATGTGGATTTGGAAGCTTTAGCAAAAAAGACAGCTGGGTCGTCTGGAGCGGATTTAGCTAATATCGCAAACGAGGCGGCGATTACGGCGGCGCGGGAAGGTCATAAGGCGATTTCTAATCATGATGTGACTGAAGCATTTGAGCGTGTAGCGATTGGCCCAGAGCGCAAGTCTAAGGTGATGAATGAAAAAGAACGCAAGATTACAGCTTATCACGAGGCCGGGCATGCGATTGTGGGGCACGTGTTGCCGGATTCGGATCCAGTACATAAGGTTACGATTATTCCACGTGGGGCAACTGGTGGAGTAACTTGGTTTTTGCCACCAGAAGATCGTAATTACAAAAATATTTATGAATTAAAGGATATTTTGGCGAGAGCGATGGGCGGCAGAATGGCGGAGAAGTTGATCTTTGGAGCCGATGCGATTACGACGGGTGCGTCTTCGGACCTTAAGAATGTGGCGGAATTAGCAAAATCTATGATTGTAGAAGAAGGTATGGGTGTAGGTCTTAGAAATTTGGTTTTCCCAGAGGGAGATATGGGATATTATACGATTACGACAGGCAAGCCTTATTCGGAAAAAACTGCGGAATTAATTGATGCGGAAATTAAAAAATTATCAGATGAAGCGGCTGTGCGAGCAGAAGCAGTATTAAAAGCAAACAAAACTGCACTTGATAAACTTGCGGAAGAACTGCTAAAACACGAAACTTTGGAAGAAGCGGAACTAGAGCCACTGCTTAAAAATACGAAATTACCAGCTGCTGCTAAACTTCATATGTAAAAGGAGGTTAATAATGGAAAGATTTCTGGATTATTTTGTACCAGAGAAGTATATTTTGGATATCGCAATTGACAAGCATAAAAAAACGATTGGCGGGACGGCTACGATTAATGGCAAGGTTTTGAATGAGACGGTGAAATTTCATGCGGCTAATTTGAGTATTAAAAATGTATTAGTGGATGGTAAGGAAGTTGAGTTTAAATCGGATAAAGAAGAACTAACCATTCCAAAAATGCCGCTGGGTGACACAACAATTACTATATATTATAGTGGGAAGTTGAACGAAAATATGGAGGGGGCGTATTTATC
>CAMYZY010000049.1 GCA_947304075.1 uncultured Candidatus Saccharibacteria bacterium | reverse complement strand
AGGAATCGGCTCACCATTTAGATAATAAGTTTGCCAAAGTTCATCATGATGCATCAGTTTCTGCCTTTTCACGCACTTTTGCTTCAATCTCTGCCATTAGCTCCGGCTTTTCACGGAATAATTTTTTCACTGCTTCTCGACCTTGGCCCAAAGTCTCTCCATTATACTTAATAAATGCACCTGCTTTCTCTAGCACACCATATTGCACTCCAAGGTCCAACACATCGCCAGACTTTGAAATACCTTCGTTGTACATGATATCAAATTCAGCCGTTCTAAAAGGCGCCGCAATCTTATTCTTCACCACTTTTATCTTGGTACGATTCCCCGAAATATTATCACCTTCCTTAATCTGGCCAATCCTACGAATATCTACTCTCACCGACGCATAAAACTTCAAAGCGTTACCACCAGTCGTAGTTTCCGGGTTGCCAAACATTACACCAATCTTCATACGAATTTGATTAATAAAGATTACCGTCGCATGTGATTTTGAAATAATACCAGTCAGCTTACGCATCGCTTGCGACATTAGTCTCGCCTGCAAACCCATTTGTGCTTCACCCATTTCGCCATCAATCTCAGCCTGTGGCACCAAAGCCGCCACCGAGTCCACAACAATCAAATCTACTGCGTTCGAACGTACCAAAGTTTCGCAAATCTCCAAAGCTTGTTCACCATTATCCGGTTGCGAAATCAACAAATTTGCCGTATCTACACCAATTTTTTTCGCGTAAGCCGGGTCCAGAGCATGCTCTGCATCAATAAATGCCGCCTGTCCACCCTGCTTCTGAATCTCCGCAATTGCATGAAGTGCCAAAGTCGTCTTACCAGAAGATTCCGGCCCATAAATTTCAATAATCCGCCCTTTTGGCCAGCCACCACCTAGCGCAATATCAAGTGAAAGCGACCCCGACGGCAGCAATTCCACATCCATTTTTGGCGTCTCACCTAATTTCATAATTGAGCCATCGCCAAATTGCTTCGTAATTTGCGCAATCGCCAGCTTTAGCGCTTCACTCTTTCCGTTGCTAGCGGCATCAGCCTTAGTAGTATTTTTTTCCACCGCATCCTTTTTTGCCATAATATTACCTTTCTTTAGTTTGATTATACCACCATATATCACACCATTATAATTATTACAACATTTTAAAAACACTCGTGCTTTTATCTTATGATATAATCGTCTTATGAGAGTAAGTGAAAATATTTTAATATCCAGTTTAACTACCATGCGTCTCGGTGGCCCTGCCCGTTACGTTATCGAAATCGAAAAACCCGAAGAAATCCCCGACGCCTACGAATTCGCCAAAACCTATCATCTACCCACCTATGTCCTTGGTGCTGGTGCCAATACCATTGGTCACGACGAAGGTTTTAATGGCGTTATTATCATTAATCGCATTAAAGGCATTACTGATATCGATGAATATACTGTTAAAGCCATGGGTGGAGAAAACTGGGATGATGTAGTCGAACATGTCGTCAACAAAAATCTGACCGGCATCGAAGCTCTCAGCAAAATCCCTGGCCTCGTTGCCGCTGCTCCTGTCCAAAATATCGGTGCATACGGTCAAGAAGTCGCGGATGTTTTAACCGAAATCGAAGTATATGATACCAAGACTAATGCTTTCTGCACACTTTCTCGTGCCGATCTAAAATTTGCTTACCGCAAAAGCATTTTAAATTCAACTGAAAAGAATCGATATTTCATTATTTCCATCACAATGCGGCTAAAAGAAGGTCAAATGCCAGGCCCATATTACACTTCTATCGAAAAATACATCGCCGACCATCACATCGCCGACCTTGGCCCTAAAAGTATCCGCGAAATCGTCTCTACAATTCGCGCCAGTAAACTTCCTGATCCTAAAGAAAAAGCCAGCTCCGGCTCATTCTTTAAGAACATCTATCTAAATCAAACCGAAGCCGAAAAAGCCATTGCCAAAGGATATCCAGTTTTTCACGGTAAAGATGGTTACAAAATCAATTCTGGTTGGTTTATCGAACAAGCCGGCTTCGCTGGTAAACTTCTTCACGGTATGCGAGTTTGTGATACCGCAGCGCTCGTCCTTATCAACGAATCCGCCACCAGTTATGAAGACTTAGCTAAAGCTCGTAATGAAATTATCAACAAAATTTACGACAAATACGGCTACTGGCTCGAACAAGAACCAAACGAAATTATTAATACTCCTATTGGAAAACAATCATGAAAATTCTCTCCGGTAAAGAACTAGCTGGTTTTGTTAAAGCTCGTCAAGAAACTCAAGTTAAAAGTCTAGCAAAATCTCCCACCTTACTTATCATCCGCGATAGCGACAATGCAGTCATCGAAAAATACGTCAAACTCAAAATCCGCTATGGCGAAGACATTGGCATCAAGGTAATTGATTATCGCGCCAAGAGTACTTCCGATATCAAAGAAAAGATTTTATCAGCTAATGACGACAACAATATCAATGCTATCATATTACAATTGCCCATCGTCGACAAAGAAAAAACCGACGAACTAACCAATCTAATTAAGCCCACAAAAGATGTCGATGGCCTAGGCAAAGATAGCCTTTACGATTCCGCTACCGCCACTGCAATTCTTTGGCTCCTAACTGGCTACGATATCAAGCTAGATCATCAAAAAATCGCCCTGGTCGGTCGCGGCAAACTCGTTGGCGCCCCACTTTACAGAATGCTTACGAATTCAAACCACGACGTCACAATATTTCATCGTGGCGACGATTTAAATCAGCTTAAAGATTACGATATTATCATTACCGCCACCGGAGTCCCTGGGCTCATCACTGACCAAATGGTAAAACCTGGTGCCACCATCGTCGATGCTGGTACTGCCAGCGAAAAAGGCATTATAAAAGGCGACGTAGCTGACTCAGTCAGAAATCGTCAAAATCTAGCCGCCATCACACCAATTATCGGTGGCGTTGGCCCACTTACCGTCGCTTGTCTATTTGATCACATTATTCGTTCCGCTTAAACTAACACACAAAAAAGACGAACCCGGAAATCCGAGTTCGCCTTTTTGTCGTACCACCCGTGAAGCGGTCAACTTATTTCATTAACTCTTTACGACTAGCAACATAATAACCAAGCGTAGTAACAACTGCACCAGCACCAATAGCACCAGTTACAATCGTACCAGCACCAGTACTGACGATTTCGGTAGGAGTACCTGGATCATCAGGAGTTGGCGTAGGATCAAC
>CAMYZY010000048.1 GCA_947304075.1 uncultured Candidatus Saccharibacteria bacterium | reverse complement strand
ATGCCAACAGGTGGGTTTTATGATGACTCTACCCAGACCGGTAGCGGTGAATACTATGCACTAGGTACTGCTCTAGGTCTTACCTTTGATGAAAACGAATGGGGCTTTACTGGCACTACTTACCAAACTGCCCTATCTACCCCTCTGTCAGGCAGCTACTACAATAGTTCAGCCGGCGATCAGGGTAGCTGGGGCTACTTGTGGTCTTCTACTTACGACGGTGGCAGCGGCATGTACAGCTTATACGCGAATTCTTCGTATGTAGACCCGACCGGCTACGGCAATCGCTACAACGGTAACTCTATGAGATGCTTATTGGGTAATTAGTTTTCGTTTGTTCCGTTTGTCCCTATTAGCAACTCCGCCGTCTTTAAAATTGCCTCGGCGATGAAAGCTTCTAATGGATCGCTGATTTCGCGAAGTTGAGCAAGCTCGAGATATTTATAATAATCTCACGATAAATTTTGTAAAGTTTTTTCCGCTTTCGCAAGAGATTTGCCAGTTGTTTTGTTCGGAAAGCGCCTTGGCAATTGCAAGACCAAGTCCCGAACCTTCCTTCGTTTTGTCAGTTTGGTAAAATCGATCAAAAATCTTTTCTAGATTTTCTTTTTCTACTACCGCCCCGTCGTTTGTTACACTTAATTCTTTTTGCTTCAAAACAATCGCAATTTTTTTGTCACCGTATTTGGTTGCATTATCTATCAAAATATCTAACACTTGTAACAAATCTTGTTTTGGCAAATTATACTTACTATCGCTCGTCTCCTTTTTAAAAGTAATTTTGCCCGCAAACTTTGGCTTAAATAATTCAATGCGTTCCTTTATTATGGCATCTAAATCAACCTGCTCAGAAGGACTTTTACTGATGCTCCCAGCATCCATTTTGGCAAGTTGCAGTAAATCCAAAACCAGTTTATTTGCATGAGTTATTTCTGTTTCAATATTATTTTTCCAAGCTTCATTTTCTTTATCTACTTCCAGCGCTTCCATATTTGCCTCAATTACCGCCAGCGGAGTTTTGAGTTCGTGCGAAGCATTCGCAATAAACATTTTTTGTTTTTCGTACGAATCTTTGACCGGCGCAACGATTTTTTCCGATAAATAATAAGTAATTATAAACACAATTATTTCTACCATCACACCGACTGATAGCAGAGTAATCAGCAATCTATTATTCCCTTCTTTACGATCGCTCGTGATATAAACTCTTAGTTCTTGGTCAGATATTCTTTCCTGCAAATCAGATTGATTAGAATTCGGAGCGTCAATCATCACAGAAACCGGAAACGGTTTTGGTTCCGGTCGCATTGTCGCCGAAAAAATCATGACACTACTACCCGCCACAATTAATATGGCGGTAGTAATTGCCATGGTAATAATAATTATTCTATTGCGAAGTTTTTTAAACATTTTTGCTTTTCGATAGTTTATATCCCAAACTACGAATTGTGATAATCTTTGCGCGACTTTTAATATTTCTTAGAAGCTTACGAATTCTAGAAATGTAAGTTTCAATATAATTGTCATCACAAATATTGTCTTCTCCCCAAACTTTTGCGAGCAAATATTCTTTGCTGATTAGCTTATTTGGGTTTTTCACAAATTCAGTAATAATCTCAGCTTCTTTGGCGGTTAATTGTACACCATTTAGAGTCGCATTATTTTTATCCAAAACGAGATTACTAAAACCAACCAAGCCATTGTCAACAGCCTTTGGCCGACGCACCAAAGCCTTAATTCTAGCAATCAGCTCCGCCGTTTTAAAAGGTTTAGCCAGATAATCATCCGCCCCTTTTTCTAAATGACCAACCTTAGTTTCTACTTCTGAAAGAGCCGAAAGCATAATCACTGGCGTCTGGACATTCTTTTCACGCATGCGCTTCAAAATGTCCGTGCCGGAAAATTTTGGTAACATAATGTCTAGAACTACACAATCATAAATATCTTTTAGCGCCATGTCGAGCCCATCTTCGCCGTCACTTGCCAGATCGGTCGTAATACCTTGTTTTTCTAAATTATGTTTCACCGCTTCAGCTAGTAGCATCGCATCTTCAACGTATAATACTCTCATAGTGTTCTCCTAATTAATTACATTATATATTATGCGGCTTCAAACTGAAACGAAACTAAAAACTTTTGGCCATAAGATAGTTACTTTTCCCAATCAAATCCGTGCCCATAATGCCCATAACGAGCTGTCTCTTCGTAAATTGGTCGTTTCAAATCCAAATACTTAATGATTCCACGCGGAGTCAAATCGTAACCATTGATTTCTTCGGCCTTGCCGTCAATTACTACAGTTTTTTCCAAAGGTTCAGCATAGCCAATAGCATAAGCTAGCCGCACCAATACTTCGTGCGCATGACGCTTTTTTAAATAATCAACCGCGATTTTTCTTGCCATATAAGCTGCCGAGCGGTCTACTTTGGATGGGTCTTTGCCCGAATAGCATCCACCACCAATTGCAATTCTTGGCCCGTAATTATCGACGATTAGTTTTCGTCCAGTCAGTCCAGTATCGGCTTCAAACCCGCCCTGGTTCCAATCTCCGGCTGGGTTAATATGTAGTTCTAATTTGCCTTCTAGCTTTTCATTGGCGATAAATTCATGCACCAATTCTTCTAGCACGTCTTTTGGCGCATTTTGAAAACTTGCCACCATGGAATCAATTGAACCATCCGGCGCAATCGTCACTTGAGTTTTGCCATCATAAGGATATTTATCAAAAATAAACTGGTTTAATCGTCGCGACAATATTACTTCGCGTGGTAGCATTTCGGGCGTCTCATTACAGGCATAGCCAATCATAATTCCCTGATCGCCCGCTCCACCAGTATCCACACCGGCTGCAATTTCAGGCGATTGCTTTACAATTTTGGTGTGTATTTCCATGTCTTCGCCAGCAATGCGTTTGACAATGGCCGGAATATCAATGTCGGATGCTTTTGAAGTGATTTCGCCAGTCACAAATACTACGCCGTGTCCGCCACAAGTTTCTGCCGCCACGCGCGCATCTTTATCCGCCTTTAAATATGCGTCCAAAATCGCATCGCTGATTTGGTCACAAAGTTTGTCTGGGTGTTTTGGAGAAACGCTCTCCGCCGTTCGATAGAACATATCTTTCCTTTCTGGTCGGAATTACCACCTTGGCTGAAGCTAGGTTGGCAGGGGGTCATCGGGCCGTTCCCTTTACCCCTTCTTGATATTAAATTGTTAGTTATTCCATTATACCACAAGCTGACAAGTTTTAAGTATATTTATGGTGGAGCTTTTTATTGGCCTAGCGTCCATGCTATAATAAAAACTATGAAGATTGCTTTCTTTTCCGACTGTTATCTAGATTTGACCGGTGGCATCGTGAGTTCAATTAATGCACAAAAATCTGCCCTTGAAGCAAACGGCCATACGGTCTATGTATTTAGTACTAGCTATC
>CAMYZY010000047.1 GCA_947304075.1 uncultured Candidatus Saccharibacteria bacterium | reverse complement strand
GCACCAGTTGCGATTAATGATTTTTTCATATTTTTTCTCCTTCCACACTTACAGTGGAAAATTAATTGTTATTTTTGTTAAATGTATAACCTTTAACATTTCCCATTTTACATAAGCATGATAATATTGTCAAGCTCTTTTTTTAATGTTCATTAAAGTTTTCCACAACCTACCTACTCTATTAGGTAATTATCCATCCATTTTTTAAACTCATCATAATCATTGTAATATATAGCATCATCATCTGAATCCGCCCTTAAAAAAGTCAGCACTTTGCCTTTTTTTATCATCGCCACCGACGGATAATACTTTACTTTATCGTGCAAAGACGTCTCCTTCATATCTGCAAACATGATTTTGTGAACTTCTATCCCCTTTTCCTGAGCATATTTTTTCACATAATCTCGCATTCTGTCCGCTGTCGTACACCCCCCTTGGTCTACAAATACGACAAAAGATTTTCCCGCACTAATCAACCCTTCATATTCTTCACCATCTAACTCCATATATTCACCATCACACTCATCTTTGCAATAATATTCTGCATCCAGGGATAATACCATTTTACCCTCCTGCATCCCTACCAAAAATATAAATAGCATCGTGCCAAACACCACCGCAATCAAGATTACAATTAATTGCCAAATCTTCAGTTTTGTTAAACCTTTTTTCGCCTTCTTACCCACCTAAATCTCCGTTAATTTTCCGAATTCTATTTCGTGCACCGGAACTTTATAATAATCATATACTATCTCGCCATTGTCGCCCACTCTTTTGATATCTACATTGTTCTTACCTTCATAATACCAGTATCCACCCACATCATAAATCTTGCTCTCGTCCCAGCCTAGTGCTACGAGCATATTTTTCATCATACCCGAATAGCCACCACCGCCACACATCAAGAATATTGCCTTATCCTTCGGGAACAATGCTTCTAGCATAGCCGTCGATTCTTTATAGTTTGCGGAATACGAACCATCCGAATGCTGATGAAACAGAGTTTTGCCCGTATAAGAGCTACCCACTTCTTCCGGCAAACCCACTACATTCACGATATAAGGATACGGCACTAACTCAAATCCTTCCACAAATCCCGACAAATACGAATCACCCCCAATCGCTTCGTAATTCCCTGGGTCTTTTAGCATTCTCAAATCTCTATACACTGCATCACTTCGGTTTAAATAATCATCAATCGTCTTTTCATTGATATTTTTATCAATTCCCAGTTCTCCCCTTTGGCCTTCTTCTAATTCTGGCGCCGGCAAGCTAGCTAGCTCGTTCGGAAATGCAAATCTGCCCAATAAAAACGCACCAATTATTAGTACCACCGCAATAATACTACTCCACCAAACATATTTTTTCATAACTTTCTCCACTTATATTATATATATTATACACCAATCGCCGGCTCATTTGGACAATTAGTTAAAATTCGGCTTATTGCTTCTTTCTCGGCTTCCGTTACCCACAAACCATATTTATATTTTACCGAAACTTGTCTCGCGACATACTGACACCTAAACTTTTTATTCTTAGGGAGCCACGTCGCAGCATCACCATCTGATTTTTGTTTATTCGCATCGCCATCCACCGCTAATAAATTTAATGGGTCGGTCGCCATCGCATTCCTTTTTTCGTACTCCATATACTGCGCTCCCTTTTGCCACGCATCCGACAACGCCACCACGTGATCTATCTGGATACTACTCACTTCATTCTTTGTTTGATACACTCTATGTTCACCCGTATATGGCTCATCAAATTCACCCGCCACGACGTTACAGCCCACCAGCACCGCACTATTCCCAAACTCACGCCTTATTATCCGCTGTCTCAGCGAGCAACCATCCATCGTCGGCCAGCCATCATAAAATTTTTCTCTCGAATACCCGGTCTTTGGCGCCCGCCCTTTAACTTCCAATTTTTCTAAAATATCAATGGCTTTTTCGGTGTTTTCGGCTATTTCTTCCGCGCTTTCTTCGAGTCCATTCTCCGCTCCCGTGTTTTCAATAATTGTAAATATTTCATCGTAACTTTTTGGATTAATAATCAGCCAAACTACCACCCCTATTAACGCCGCCAATACTATAGATACTCTCCGCATCTTTAATTTCATACGACTATAGTAGTCTACTTAGATATTTTCTTCAACCTTTACACTCGAATTAATTATTTGATTGAGTTTTTGATTATAAATCGCATCCTGATTATATTTATCTACCCTAGTATTGTACTCATTTATCAAATTAGAAATCTCGTCATAGAGAGCATTTAAGGCATTTTGCTCATCCACTAGCTGTGCCCGTCTCTGATTAAACGCCCACTGGCTATTAAAGCACCCCGCCGTCTCTGCACAGCTATTAAACTCATCGATCTGAGTGTTTAAATTGCTTATGCGACCTTCGTATTCACTAATCTTGGCTTCATAGCTCGTTTTTAGCGACTCCATCTCGTTTTCTAATCTCTCTAATTCCGCCTTCAATTCCTTAAAAACCTTACTGTAGCCATCGTAATAATCCACAATTTTATCCTGGTTCTTAAACCACTTCCCATAATGTTTTTCTAACGCCTGCGGCAAATCTTTAATCTCGGTCCCAGCTCTAACATACAATTCTTCTATTCTGTCTTCGTTATCGTATGAATTCACTTCATCGCCTATTACATTATAGTAATCCTTAATAACTTGATTTAATTGCGTCTTTAGCTCTTCTTTTTCCTTATCACTCAGTCTCGACCACGCCGCATGTAGTAGCTCATGTGCGGTCGTCACTTCCCTGATACCTGACAATTCTTCCTGCACGACATTGTATACATAAATATTGCTATTTACATAGCACCCCAAAACCGCCGTCGTCTCGTCCTGTTCAAGCGAGCATTGTTCATTAAAACTATCTCTGTCGCCAAGAACTGGCTGTGAAGCATTAAACAGAAACACCCCATCGTCCGTTAGCTCTAAATCTTTACGAATCAACTCCATTTCTTGAGATGGTGCATAAATCGCAACGCGGAACAAATCCCCGATAAACCCCCGATTTACAACAATCGCTACTGCCACCACCACCAAAAAACACCCCAAAATCCCCCAGAATATTTTCTTCTTGTTATTCTTTTTCTTAGCTACCATTTTATATCCATATGAATTTATAGATTAGAATTTATTATTTAATCATCATCGTCATCAAACATTCCCATTCCTTTTCCCTCTGTTATATCTATACAATATTATAACATAATATACTATTATAATACCCATAATTACAGATACACAGGTTGGTTATGAATTTAAGATCGGAATCTTATAAAAATAAACCAACCAATAACCCTATATGTACCGTTCTCTATTAAAGACAGGCTGCCAAAACCCGACCAATGGGAAGCGCGATTATTCTAATAAATATATAAATGGGGCAAAAAAGCTTTACGGAAAAA
>CAMYZY010000046.1 GCA_947304075.1 uncultured Candidatus Saccharibacteria bacterium | reverse complement strand
TTACTATATATTATAGTGGGAAGTTGAACGAAAATATGGAGGGGGCGTATTTATCTACTTATGAATATGAAGGTAAGAAAGAAATAATCGTTGCGACGCAATTTGAATCACATTATGCTAGAGAAGCTTTTCCATGCGTTGATGAACCAGCGGCTAAGGCAGTATTTGAAGTGAACATTTCGGTGCCAGATAAAGATGATTTGATTTTAGTAAATACGCCATCACCGAGAATGAGTACGTATCTTTTGGCGTGGGTGATTGGTAAGTTCCACGGTAAGACGATTAAAAACCAACACGGAGTGGAGATTACGACTTATTGCTCGTTGGCGCAGGATATAAATAGTGTGGATTTTGCTAATGAAATTGCAGCACGAAGCCTGGAATTTTATGATGATAACTTTAAGGAGCCATATCCTTTGAAGAAATTAGTACAGGTAGCGTTACCAGATTTTGAAGCGGGGGCAATGGAAAACTGGGGACTAGTAACTTATCGAGAATCCATGATGTTAATTTCTTCTGATGCGACGCTCGGTGCGAAAAAGAGTGTGGCGCTTACAGTGGCACATGAATTATCGCATCAATGGTTTGGAGATTTAGTGACGATGCGGTGGTGGGACGATTTATGGTTGAATGAGTCATTTGCTTCAGTAATGGAATATTATGCGGTTGACGCGACTCATCCAGAATATAAAATATTCGAAGGTTTTTTCACGACAGATTGTTATGCGGCTTTGCTTAGGGATGCCTATACTGGTGTGCAGTCAGTGCATCAGGATGTAAAAGAGCCGGCAGAGATTGCGACTTTGTTTGATTCGGCGATTGTTTATGCAAAGGGAGCGCGACTGATGTTGATGTTGATTCGTTTGATGGGATGGAAAAACTTTTGTAAAGGGATTAGGGATTATTTTGATAAGTATAAGTATCAGAATACAATTGGTGATGACTTATGGGAATGCTTAAAACCTTATGCTGAGTTCGACCCGAAGGAACTAATGCATGCTTTCATCGATAGGCCTGGCTATCCGGTAATTATAAATGAGGGTAAAAAATTTGAGAAGTTTAGTCAAAAGAGATTTTTGCTGGACGGGGAGATGGAGAAATCGGATTGGCCATTGCCAAAAATAACAGAAGATATGAGCGGTCATTATGTACTGGATTTGTCAGAAGAAGAATTTGCATTGCGACTTAAAAACTTTGATAATTTAGGGTTGGAAGAGAAATTACGGCTTTTGATTGACCGTGATTTGATAACTAAATCGGGGCTCAGAGGTGCGGATTCGTTAGTGCCACTTATAATGAGGTTTAAAAATGATTCGGCTCCGGCGGTATGGAATAAAGTTGCTGGATTGATTGGGAATTTGAGAGTTTATTTTGATTGCGATTCAGAAGGTGAAAAATTGTTGAGACAATATGTTTTGTCTTTGGTAGATGATAAATTGTGGGAGATTGGGCTAAAAACACGAAAAGATGATGAAGAAGATGTAATTAGACTTAGGGCGAACTTGTTGGCTTTGGATTATTTTGCAGAGGATGAGAAGCGTTTTTATGAACTGGCAAAAATGTATGACGCTAATTATAAAAAAATGGATAAAGAAATTAGAGACGATATTTTGTCCGCAAAAGCGTATCTGGAGCCAGAAATTATAGATGATTATTTAAAGAAGTACAAAACCGTGGTGGATCCGGACGTAAAGTTTGATTATTTGGCGGCGGCGTGTTTGACGAAAGACGAGAAACAAATTGATAAAATGCTGGCTCTACTTGGGAAGAGTGAAATAGTAAAGCCGCAAGACCAGATTTATTTGTTTATTTATCTTTATCGGAATCCTAAAGCGAAAGCACGAACGTTTGAATGGCTGACTTTGAATTGGGATTTTGTCAAAAAGACTGGCGGTGAGAAAACATTAAGTGACTATCCGATGTTTATAGCAAAATTAGCCAGAAGTAGTGCTGAACTGGATAAGTATTTAGAGTTTTTTGGCCCAATGCGAAATGAGCCGGCCTTGTCGCGAGCGATTGAAATTGGAGAAAATGAAATCCGTGCAAGAATAAAAATGATTGATAAATATGGCGATGCTGTACTAGCAAAGTTAAAGCAAGTTGTGGAAAACTTTTGTTAATGATGTAGGTTTTAACGTTGATTTTTTAGTAAAATATGCTAGAATTATAAGCGTAAAGGTTATACAAAACAAAAAAAGGAAAATAAAAATGAAAAGGAGTTTTTCTATTAATAAAAGGGCACGTTTTGTTTTATGCGCATTTTGTTTCGCGATTGTAGCACTGGTATTAGGCGCTACTGGTTATCATGTTGCTAGAACAAACGGGGAAGTAAATGCTGAAGGTGCGGGGACGTATGATGTGGATGTCGTTGCCGTTCCGTCAATTGGGGGACACGTTTCTGGTGGAGATAAAGATATAGATCCAGGCAGCTCGGTCGCTATATATGCTTCAGCGAATAATGGATATACTTTTTCAAAATGGATTTGTTCTAAAACGCTTGACGGCACTACTGTGAATGAATATAATTCTACTAGAGTAACAATGACAGTGCCAAGTTATAGCATAACATGTCGAGCTTATTTTGAAAGAAACGAACAAGAGAGTAAGTTTAGTATTGCTGTAGCCGCTGATCCGTCAAATGGTGGAACCGTATCTGGTGGACAAACTAGTTTGTCAGTAGGTAGTCGTGTGGATATTCATGCCACGGCTGAAGATGGGTATGTTTTTTCGAAGTGGATTTGTAGAAAGCAGAGTGATAATTCTTTTGTAGAAGACCATGATTCTGCTGATGCGACTGTAACAGTAAAAACATATGACATGATATGTCGAGCACAATTTATGTTGGTAACAAGATATGATGTGACTATTTATCCTGGAGATGGTGGTGAAGTCAATGTCGATGGTGTTTTACATAGTGATGAGTTTTCCAAATCCGTAATTTCTGGATCAAGTATAACTTTAGTCGCTGTCGCTGATTCGGGCTATCGTTTTGACAAGTGGATTTGTAATGGTGAAGAACATACAAGCTCAAGCATATCTTTGATAATTGATAAACGATATGATTGTAGTGCTCTTTTCGAAGAGAATGCTAATGTTGGGGGAAATACTGGCAGTGGTAATGAAGGTGGAGACAGTACTGGTAGTGGTAATACTTCAGGAGATAATACGGGTGGGAATACATCTAGTGGCAATAATGAAGGCGGTGATAATACTGGTACTGGTGGCGAAACTGGTGGAGATAATACCGGTGGTGACAATACTGGTGATAATACTGGTGATAACACTGGCGGGAATACCGGTAACGATACGCCGAGTGATGATATTCCAGGTGAAGATGGAAATGGCGAGAACAAAGACGACGAAAAAGACAACGAGAAGGATGATGAGAAAAAAGATGACGAAAAGAAAGACGATGAAAAAGATGAGTCTTCTGATAAATCTGATGATGAGACCGTGGCGGTGCCAGACACTGGTGCAAATACCAGCGGTTTTGGGGGTGGAATGGCTGGGATAATTATAGCTCTTCCTATTGTAGTGGTTGTATTAATGGGCTTAAACTTTGCGATTCGTAAAGTTCATCACATTAAG
>CAMYZY010000045.1 GCA_947304075.1 uncultured Candidatus Saccharibacteria bacterium | reverse complement strand
CGAGAACGTGTGGATGGATTACCTCCTTTCTTGAGAAGGAATTATGCGCCTGAAACTGTAAAGTCGCAGGTAGCAAGGTCGAATACGTGTTATGATTAAGAGCTTAAATCATAACAGCTCTGGTTTCACCAGACGTAACAATAAGCTTTACACTGAAAGATGAAAATTGCTTGAGTTAAGTTGTTAAAGCAAAACCCGCCTAAAAAGGCGGGTTCTTGTTATAATAAAAAAAAGGAGAAAAATGAAGGGCGAGAAATTGCATACAAATGCAGGGGAAAATCAAGAGAAACTCCCAGATTTTACAGATCTGCTCGAAAAAGTGGCTTCATCAGATGTGGTCGTTTATGAGATTGTTAATCCGACTAACTCCGACGAGGCTAAACAGGAGTTTTTGCAAAATCATAGTCTCATTACCCCGCATTTTATCTATGGCAACCTCGACGAAACTCAAATTAGCTCAAATGTCAATACCATTATGAGCGTGCACAAAGCAATTAATGATTCGGGGGACAATCTCACAGAAACCGAAAAAAGATTAATTAATGTTTTAAATAATGATGTCGCCAAGAAAAATCTTTTTATACAAACCTGTGTTAATTATCAACGCACCACCAATCCAACCGAGAGAGCAGAAATCGCGAAAAAGCACCAAATCGCAAACGAGGCTCTCTACGGCGTCCCAGATGAGACAACCTTTTTCTCCCTACTTTCTTCTGAACTAGCTAAAATCCACTCCGAACAGCTTTCGCTCGAAGATAAAAGCACTTACGATTCGCTTATCAACGATATCGGTGAGATAAAGCTCACTAAAAAAGATAGATTTGTGCCAAAACCAGAAACAGTCAAACGATTCTCTGAGATGATCAATTTTTTATTCGAGAATTTCTGGACCCATATACCGGAAGACAAAGATAATTTTACTACCCGTGAAGCTTGCGACATCGTTAATGAAATTATTCAAGAAGAAATTGGCGATGACGCAACCGATTATCGCGCCGTTATGAGTGATACAGCTAAAAGTGTTTCGGTTAATCATATAAAACGCGAAATCATTTTTCCGATTAATCGCTCTACTGGCGATTTTTCTAGACTTGGTTTGCAAAAAATCATTGCCCACGAACTTTGCACGCACGCTTACCGCGCTCTAGTTTATGAAGAGCATCCCATCGCTGCCTTCTCTCACGAGCTACCAGGGAACGAAGAAATTGATGAAGGAATTGCTAAATGTTGTGAACAGGCAGTTGCCGGTAAATATTCTGATTCCGGCATAGAGCACTACATTAATATAGGTCTCGCTAATTTCAAAGGAAAGAATTTTCGTGAAATCTTTGAAATTCAACAAAAGCTGCTATATTTACAAAAATGCAAACCAGATGAAACTCCCGAAGCAAAGGCTGCTCGTTTTCACGAGAAAGACAGTGCGATATTCTCTCGTACGACACGATGTTTCCGGGGAACTGGGGAATTACCGAACAATAAAGACCTAGTTTATTACAATGGCGCAAATCGCGTTTGGAAATACATAGAAGACCATATCGATGATCCGGATCTCCTAGACAGCTTATTCTTATCTGGCAAGTCTGACATTTTCGACCCTGACCAGCGTCGCCTAGTCTATGAATCGAAGGTTGGAAAAATCTAGTTTTGTAAAAAAGAATTTACAAATCAATAATCGTTCTACCACTGTAAATTCATGTAATAATTATGCTAAATTGACAATTTATCAATTATATGCTATAATACAAGAATACTCAGATTATTCTATTGAGCATAAGATTGTGAGACTTGGGCGCAACCCCATAAACCTAAACCGCAGTTGCCCCAGATGGGGGAAAGGAGACATAACAAATGAATCGGCTCAAGAACAGAACCTTAATAAAAACCTACCCGGACGGAACTACTCAAGAAGTAGGCCTTCGTTTCGTGCCCCACGATTACATTTACGGATTCAAATACATCGTTACAGACGATGAATCTGAACTGTTGGTAGGGATGGTGGAGAACGAACGCGCTTATTTCATTGCCGACGAGGTGGAAATAACGGGTGATATCATGGGCTACATCTGCCCCGGCATTTTGCACCCGGGCAAGGGAACTATAACCGAAATCCGGAAGCATGACACCGATCATTTTTACGGCGTCCTGATGGATAACGGTGAGTTCGGCTTCATGAAATCGGCTCGTATCACAGTTTCATAGTCCCCCTAGTAGTTTAGTTGCCCCCCGGTAGATTTGCCGGGGGCTTTTTCATTGCAAAACCATAAACATATCGCCAAAGGAAAAGGCTGACGTTTTTACCGCTTATCACCTTCACCATGTATTTGATTTCTCTGATACCTACTCTCCAATTTTTCAATATTCCCATCAGCCACGCTAGACAAGGGAACATCAAGATATCTCGCAATTGATGCGATATACCACAATGTGTCGCCCAGTTCTTTTACTACTAATTCTTTGTCTTCGTCAGAAACATGACCGTCTTTATCGCGCAAAATCTTTTTAATCTTATCCGCCGTTTCTCCAGCTTCACCCACCAGCCCCAATACCTTCTCAATAAATCCCACCGCCTTCAAATCAGTCGTTGCTTCAGCTAAATCGTATTTCGCCGCTTTCTCCTGATATTCATCAAATTTCATAACACCTCCTTTTTAATAATTCTATCAAATCCCGTGTTTTTTTAAAACATGAAAAAGCCCCCCGTCAGGGAGGCACAGGCTTATAGGTTATCGTTAAGATCAAGCAAAATGTTTGACCCCTTGATAATCTTGGAGATAGCATAGTCGTCTATCTCCTGCACGCCTTCATCGGCTCTCGCTACCAAGCTGATAAGATCCATAGTCTTATTGGCCAGGTATTCATCGCCCATGAAATCAATCAGCTGGAGATAAAACCCCTGCTTCTTGTTGATTGCTCCGCGAGAGTGATTCGCTCTCCGCCAATCATTAAATGGTTTCATGTGGGCATAAATCACTGCGACCAGGACTTTAGCGTCCTGCTCTTCGATATCCCACTGTTTCAGCCAATGTGAAGCGATAAACGCACTCACGTCGGCATGGCCATAGGAAGCGATATCCCCCACGCGATTGGTCGCAGAGGTATACTTCTTACCTACGTCATGAAGGACAGCGATTTTCGCTGCGATCTCTCGCGGAATCCCCGCTTCTTCCAGATTGACCTGGACCATAGCCACATGCTCCGAGAGATTCTCAGCGTGAAACTGAGAGTTCTGAGCGCCAATCGGCCCAATTTCCATAGACAATCCTTCGGGGAGCTTCCTTTCATCCGTGAACGGATAGATGAAGTATTCTTCACCACCCATGATTGCATAGGAATCATAGATGTAAAGAAACAGCTCATCCTTCTTCTCCAGGAATTTGAAAGTCTCTGCGATACTCTTAGGAGCATTTTTGCAGATAGCTTTCAGAAGCTCCAGCTCTTTATCCGGCATATACCCTAAATAAGCATACTTGCCGGAATAAGCTTCGCCGAGCGACAAGGCTTCAAAAGCCCGCGACAAAGTTTTGTTTCTCATCGTTTTCCCCCTTATATATTAAAGTACTGCAGTGACTGCTACATTTTCTAATTATAACACATTTTACCAAAAAATACAAGCAAACCAACTTTTTGTGATATAATAAAGCAATGCAAGAAGATACCAGAAATCTAATCGATGAGTACAAAAACCAATCCAATGAGCAAGTTTTTAATGCATTAAGTAAAAAACGAAATTCTCTGGAAATCGCCATCGAAAACGTCGAACATGACTTCAATATTGGCTCCATTGTTCGGACTGCCAATTCTTTTAACGTATCAAAAGTTCATATCATCGGTAAAAAGAAATATAACCGTCGCGGTGCCATGTGTACTGACAAGTATTTAGAGATTATCCATCATCCTACGATTGATGATTTTTTAAAAACACAAACCGGCAGGGAATTAGTCGCTATTGAGAATAATACCCCCCTTGCCAGGGAATTGCATGTAAAGTCTTTCAAACCAAACACCACCCTGATTTTTGGCTCCGAAAACAATGGTATCACAGAAGAGTTACTAGAAAAAGCCCATGATGTTAGATATATCGAATCTTTTGGCTCCACTCGCTCGGTCAATGTTGGCGCCGCCGCTGCCATCGCAATGTATGAGTGGGCTCGCCAGATTATTTTTAAATAATCTTGAAAAAATTTAAGACTTCTGATAAAATATGCCACATGGGGTAATAGCTCAGTTGATTAGAGCGCTGCCTTTGCAAGGCAGAGGTCCAGG
>CAMYZY010000044.1 GCA_947304075.1 uncultured Candidatus Saccharibacteria bacterium | reverse complement strand
TAAACACCTACTTTACAAAATAATTATACTATTAAATATAGTTTTTATTAACAAGAACTTTAACCCTATTTAATTATTACTTAAAACACAGCGTACAGAAGCACCACCAGCACGATCAAGAAACGATGTTGAACTTTTATAATCGTAAGAACGCGTATCTACAAGCAACATTTCTCTTTGTCCATAATTTTCCAACGTAGAATGATTTTTTGACCAAAACCAACCAACAGAACCCAGCTGTAATTGCGAAGAATAGTAACGACCAGAAAGAGATATACTAATAGTATTCCGATCAGTTCCAGAATAATCCCCCCCATCATGCGCTGTCGGCATTCCCCATCCAACCGGGCAAATATCATATACGGAATTCGCTTGATCTCTATAATAACATGGAGCAGGATATGCGCAATCACCTTGCTCCTGTTCCTCATCATAGCAAAAAGTTCCAGCCGTAGCTGCACAATAATTATAATACACACCTACCTTACCGCTACCAGAACCATACGTAACTGGAGCAATATCATTTTTGTATTGAGCATTAAGTTTTGCTACGGAATACAAGTCAAAAGTCGATGTCGTGCTAGCTGGTAAAGTATAGCTAGTTGCAATATTAGTATTCGATGGCGACAAGTTTATTGAAGACGAACTACCTAATCGTAAATTATCCATCATCCAACACCTGCCATTATTAAGTTTAGTGATATAATAAACCTCATTGTCTCGCGAATCGATTACTTGCCCAATTTGGCCCGTCTCCACCGCCGTACAAATACTTGAAGTAACATCTTGAATCTTATAATAGCCATTCAACTTTGTTTTGCCAGCCTCTTGCATCGCTCTATTAAAAGTCATTGGCTCCGTCCAATAGGCGTAAAGATTAATTGTATCATCAGCTGCGGCCAATCCAATTACGCTAGCTTCATTCGCATACGATACCCCATCATCACAATTATATTGGCTAGTATTAGTAGTACACCAACCCAAAAAACTTGAATTAGAAGGAGCAGTAAATTCATTAGCTTTTAATGTAAACGGCTCATAAGTTAAAGCTCTATCACTAGACATAGTTCCAGAACCACCATTCGCATTATATACAATAGTATAATAACCGGGAGTTGAAGCATTTGACGGATGAATTAAGAGATAAATCACTTTCCCAGAATACGTATCTGCAGGTTGAGTTCTAGAAATGTAAGCTGCATAAGTAGTAGTTAGTTTAACTCCACCAGTACTTTCTGTCATGTCAGTAGCAGAGTTTTTGTGAGCAACTTTCTTGTATTCATTTGGAACCGTATGATAGGCTGAAAATGGCCCTTCTGTATCACTATCAATAGTTAGTGCATTAGTGCCTGAAGTGTCACCAGAATCTTGTGATATAGCTAGTTTCATTGCCCAGTTAGATACATCTGGATTACCAGCTGACGTAGCTAGTCCAGTTTCTATAGCTGCATTAGAAACATTTGTGCCTACTAGTTTAGTACTATTAATTCCACCTACTTCATCGCCCGTATATCCTGCTGCATAGATTGCAAAGCCATTATTATCATTACAGAAAGCGTGAAGAGTAGTAGTTCCTATATTAGCTTGATATGTATTATTATTGATATTGGCATTGTGAGTATTCATACCAGTACCAGAAATAGAACAGGAGACTGGGACGGTCACATTAATAATATCTACTACATCGTCAGCAGAAACGGAATTAACGTATAGTTGCAATCCACAAATTAAAGACAACAAAAAACAAGCTATTGTTTTATATGGCCATTGGCTTTTCATGCTTATGATTATACGCGATATTTTATGGAAATGTCAAACATTTTTATATTACGTTTAATCTAGAAATGGTATAAAATATAAACAATAATGGAAGACCAAATTATTTTAGTTGATAAACCCGCCAGCATTTCAAGCTTTGGTGTTGTCGCCAAAATCCGTGGCAAACTAAAAGCAGAGCTCGGTCACAAAGTCAAAGTTGGCCACACCGGCACTTTAGACCCCTTCGCCACCGGCCTTCTTATTATTCTTACTGGCAAAATGACCAAAAAATCCAACGAATTTCTAAAACTCGACAAAGTCTACGAAGCCACCCTAAAACTCGGCTTCACATCCACTACCGGCGACCCCGAAGGCCAGATTCAAGAATACGCTTCATGGGCGGGTGACGGAGCTGGGGGGCCCCCCACCAATAATCATAAAAGTCAGATTCAAGAATACGCTTCATGGGCGGGTGACGGAGCTGGGGGGTCCCCCGCCGCGCGCAGACGAAGGTCGAGCACGGTGGGGGAAACTGCGACGGCAGGACCCGCTCAGAGTATTCTTGAATCTACCCTTAAAAAATTTATCGGTAAAATCACCCAAACTCCACCTAAGTTTTCCGCCATCAAAATCAACGGTGAACGTGCCTACAAACTTGCCCGCAAAGGTCAAGACTTCGAGATCCCTTCTCGCGATGTCGAAATTTACAACATCAAAATCTTAGAATACAATTACCCAGAGCTTAAGATTCGCGTTCACTGTAGTTCCGGCACCTATATCCGTACTCTTGCTGAAGATATCGGCAAAGCCTTAAATACTGGCGCTTATCTTACTGCGCTCAGACGTACCAAAATCGGTGATTATAGTATCAAAGACGCAACTATGTTATAATAAACTTATGTTAGTGACAAATTCTCATATCATTGGCACTCCAATCTTAAGTATCCAATCCGGTTCTACCGTTGGCACCATTTCCGAACCCATCATCGATCCCGACACTCTTAAAATCATCGCTTTCAAACTCACTGGACCGCTCGTCGGGAGCAATAACATCCTAGATACTCGTTCTATTCGTGAATACTCCCAACTCGGCATGGTCATTGACGACATCGATGAGCTAGTTTCTGCAGATGACGTAATCAAAATCAGTAAAGTCTTAGCTCTGAATTTCAACCTTATCGGTCTCAAAGTCGAAACCAAAAAGCACTCCAAGCTCGGCAAAATCAGTGGTTACACATTAACTCCCGATGATTATACTATCCAGCAAATCATCGTCCATCGCCCCATCATGAAAGCCTTAGTCGACCCCGAACTCACCATTTCTCGCAAAGAAATTGTCGAAATCACCGATTATAAAGTCATCGTAAAAGATGAAGAAAAAACCTTGAAATCTCGTGCCGAAAACGAAGACTTCATTCCAAATTTCGTTAATCCATTCCGCAAACAAGAAGTAGATTATAATCCATCCGAAACCGACGACGATTAATCGTTATAATACTCTTCCATAACGTTTTTAACTAAATCATACGAAAAGCCCTGACGGCATAAGTATGCCATCATTTTTTCATCATCGTATTTCCCTTGCTTCTTAATAATAATTTTACGTATTTCGTCTTCATCATTTCGTGCCCCAAGCACTTCACTAATTACACTGTCGCAAACACCCTTCTTTTTTAATTCCATTTTTAGTCTTTTTCGCGAAATACCTTTTTTTACAAATCTATTCTCCACATAATATTCAGCGAATTTTTTATCGTCAATATATTTCTTTTCCTTCAATCTCTCAACAACAGTATCAACATAATCCTTATTTAATTTCTTTTCAAAAGTTTTTTTATTCAAATAACCCCGCGCTTCTCTCTCACTCCGCGGCCTTATAAGCACCCATTCCAAAGTTCTTTGATATAGTTTCCCAAACTCCGATGCTTTTTGAAATTCTTCCAGTTCTTTCTCATTAATCTCGCGCCCCACTTTCACACCCATCTCCACAACCTGCGAAATGTCTAACGAAAAAGAATACTTACCATTCACAAAAACATTCACCCGATTCGGATTCTTAACGCCTTGTTTTAAATCCGTAATTATCAGCCCACAGCTAGTTTTTTCATTTAATTTAAGGATTTCCATTAAACTAGTCCGCGCATTTTTAGCCAATCATCTAGATTTACAAATGTAATTTCGTCTTTTGCTAGTGGCGGTTTCGCAAATTCCTTGCGGAACTTTTCATTCTCACTATATTTCACCCACTTTACTTCCGAAACTTCATTATCATTAAAGCTAAACTCGTCAGGTCTATTAGTCCAATCCACCATAAAAATCCAGGCGAACCTGTTTTTGTTAAACGACTTCGTAAAAGCAAATTGCAAATCATCCGACGAAATCACCGCACCGATTTCTTCTTGCGTTTCACGAATCGCACCTTCCACCATAGTCTCGCCTAGATTAATATGTCCACCTGCCGAAATATCATAGAAACCAGGAAATCTATCCACCCCTTCCGCTCTGCGTTGCCACAAGAGCTCTAACTCGCCATCATTAATCCGATACAAAAACACAATCGCAATCCCTACAATTACGTCGCTACCAATCATTTCGGGATTATCTAGAGCCGAGTCCCACCCTTTCCCAGGAATCGGCTCACCATTTAGATAATAAGTTTGCCAAAGTTCATCATGATGCATC
>CAMYZY010000043.1 GCA_947304075.1 uncultured Candidatus Saccharibacteria bacterium | reverse complement strand
ATAATTGCGCAAATCAAGAACCAAAGTGCGGCTTCATAGAACCACCAGTTACCTAATGATGCACCCGTGAGCCAACCTGTCCATGAATCAAAGAATGTGATTCCAAATTCGCCCCATGGGATAAATCCTACAATCATAACTAGGAACGTGATTCCAAATACGATAAGTGTAGCGATTTGTTTTCCTGAAAGCTTATCTTCTTCACCTTGTGCTCTCAAGAATTTACCATAGACCTTTTCGGCAGCTGCTTGCTCACGCAAACTAAGAAATGTAGACCCTTTATCACGTTGTACTTTTTTGGCATATTTTATTACAAAGAATGCTGAAATCGCAAGTGTAGTCAACCACAAAACTACTGCAATTAAAATCACAGTACCTTGGCTAAACTCAATGCCAGCATCTTTCATCGCCGAAAGTGCCACGCCAGTTGCAAATGGGTTAATCGTGGACCCAAGCACACCAGAGCCTGCACCAAGGAGAATAGTAGCAACACCCACAAGTGGATCAAGTCCTGCAGCAAACATTGTTGCAGCAATTAACACATAGAAACCAACGCTTTCTTCTAGGAACCCGTAAGTTGTACCGAGTACGGAGAAGATAAACATGAGTAATACAATTAATAAGTATTCCTTACCATGTAGTTTTTGCACCAACAGTTTGATACCAGTTTCTAAAGCCTTAGTCCTAGCTACTACAGCCAAAAGACCACCAAGCATCATAATAAAGATACAAACATCAATCGCATCAGCAAAACCAAGAATTGGTGCAAGTAGCACTTGATATAACTGAGCTCCGACTACACCAGAACCATCTACAATCGCACAGCCATCTTCACCGTGAACTTCTTCACAAGCTTCCAATGTCTCATAGATTCCAGTGTCTTCCGTAGCAATCAGCATTACATCTTCGCTCTCACCATCGGTTGTAACCACTTCACCAGCTCCAACCACAGTCTCGCCAGCTTCAATGCTTTTTACCGACATTTCGTCATTATCAACTGGTTCACTTGTTACCATCCTACTTTCGGATAGATTTTCACCAGTGATTTCATCACCAACAACCGGTTCAACCGACTCGCCTTCTGGCAAAGTCAAAGCTTCACCCTGAGCAGGCGCCTCGCCTTCCCATTCGCCCGCGCCAACTTCGACACTAGATTCTTCTGCGTCTGGAGTCACCGCCGCATATTTAGCTTTTGGCAATACGTGAGACAAAATGCCAAGCAAAATAATCAAAATCATAATAATCGAATACGCCGAAAGCATCGCACGCGTTCGCTTCTTACTTCGATTCTTCTTCCTAAACATTTTAAATCCTTTTAACTTTAATATTATCCCCCACTATACTTTTGCGATTAATTTCCATGAAATTGATTGTTTTAATATCTTTAAAACCAATCGTTTTCACTTCACTAACGCTAATGTGCATCCTTGTCTTTATATTTATTTTCATTTTTTCTCCTTTTGTTTTATCCCCCTAGATTTACTCTCAACTTATAAATCTACTTCCCCTCCTCTCTGACGAGTGCCATCGCCATACAATGCGAACCGCCGCGCCCGCGCGATAATTCTGAACTTGGAATTTCGATTACTTTAATTCCATGTTTTCGTAATGCTTCGTTAGTCACAAAGTTTCGGTCGTAAGCCATCACTACACCAGGTCGAACACACATCAAATTCACACCATCGCTCCATTGTTCACGTTCTGCATCAATCCTTCGTCCATTTCCGCACTTGATGAGTTCAACATGAGAAAGATGCAAATACTTTTCCAATACTTTTGCGAGATTTTGATGGATTTCTACAATTTCAATTTCACCGCCACGTCCAGCCGTAATTTCATAAATTGTCGAAATATCCATAATTGCTTCTTGCACCGCAAATTTATCTACATCCACCTGAGTCATCACCGTATCAAGATGCATAAAGCTTCTCTCGTCCGGAATATCAATCGCAAGCACATATTTAAATGTATTATTTTTGTCCTTAAATAGATTCTTAGCAAAGGTAGAAATTGCATCTGGCTCTGTTCTTTGTGAAATACCAATTGCCACTACTTCTGGCGACAATACTTGAATATCACCACCTTCAATACAATAAGGCTCTGTGCGATCATAATACAGCTTCACATCATCATAAAATGGATGATATTTAAACACATATTCTGCAAAAATCGATTCGCGAGTTCTCGTAACCGCCCACATTTTATGTAACGTTGCGCCATGTCCAATCGTCGCCATTGGATCCCTTTGGAATAAAATATTTGGTATCGGATCAATAATCATTCTGCCCGTATCGCGTGTCGCATAAAAACCAGAAATCTTTCCAAGTTTCTTTAATTCTGAGATATCTACACCCGCAATACATTTTTTCACCATATCACGTGCGTCTTTAAATGAATTCAAATAATCAAAACAGTGTTTCGTAACTTTAGGTGAAGTTACACCAGCTTCCATAATAAACTGTTCCAAGAATTTCTTTCGTACCGTTCGTCCACCCGCTTCAATCGCCTCTGCCACCAAATCCGTAATATATACAACTTCCACTCCTTCTGCCCGCATTGCATTTGCATAAGCATCGTGTTCTTGCTGAGCCAGTTTTAAATAAGGAATATCGTCAAATAATAATCTTTCCAACGTATTTGGTGTTAAGTTCAAAAACTCATCACCTGGTCGATGCATCAACACTTTTTTAAGTGGTGCAATCTCACTAAAGTTGCTAATTGATTTCTTCATTTCTATTCCTTTCATATAGAGTTAAGAACATCACTGCTTTGATTGTGTGCATACGGTTTTCTGCTTGTTCAAATACCAATGAGCGCTCCGAATTGAATACTTCATCCGTCACTTCCATCTCACTAATACCAAATTTTTCATTTACATCACGAGCAATTGAAGTATTCAAATCGTGGAATGATGGCAGACAGTGTAAGAATATCGCTGAATCCTTTGCCTTTGACATCATCTCAGCGTTCACTTGATAAGGTTTTAATAGCTCAATTCGCTCACCCCATTTTTCTTGCGGCTCACCTAGTGATAGCCACACATCCGTATAAATCACATCCGCTTTACCATTTAGCGACGCAATATCCGATGTAATCGTAATTGTCGCACCATTCTTTTCTGCAATCGGCAAACATTTATCTACGATATCGTCTGATGGTCTCAAATGATTTGGCCCACAAGCAATGAAATTAACGCCCATTTTTGCGCTCATTGCCATCAACGAATTTGCAACATTGTTTCTAGTGTCGCCCACAAAAGCTAAAGTCAAACCTTTTAATTTGCCAAAATGTTCTTGAATCGTTAGAAAATCTCCCAACGCTTGAGTTGGATGGCACTCATCAGTGAGCCCATTCCAAACCGGTACATCAGAATACTTAGCTAGATCATCCACAATCGACTGATCAAATCCCCGATATTCAATCCCGTCATATAGTCGTGACAAAACTCGCGCCGTATCTGCAATCGATTCTTTGTGTCCCATTTGCGAGCCTGTCGGGTCCAAAAAAGTCACGCCCATACCGAGATCATAACCAGCTACTTCAAACGAACATCTCGTCCTAGTCGAAGTTTTTTCAAACAAAATTGCGATATTTTTATTTGGGAAAAATTTATGGTTTTTGCCACCACGCTTGTATTCTTTAAACAAGCGAGAAATATCCAACATATACTGGAGTTCGTACTCACTAAAATCCAGTATTCTTAAAAAGTCTCTTCCATAAAAATCCATATGTACCCTTGTTTAGCTTATGCTTATTATATATCAAAAACAAATTAAGCACAAGTGTTTTATGCTATAATAAAAACATGAAAAAACGAATTGTCTTAGCGCTTGGTGGTAATGCTTTGCAAAAAAATGGCGAAGTCACCGCCGAAGCTCAAAAAAAAGTTGCCAACATCGTTGGCGATGTTGTGGCTAATCTCGCATCACGCTATGAAATCGTAGTCGCACACGGCAACGGACCCCAAGTTGGCAATATTTTAATTCATGAAGAAGAAGCCTCGACCGAAAAAGCTCCCGCAATGCCCTTAGAAACCGCCGTCGCAATGAGCCAAGGTCAAATCGGTTATTGGTTAACTCAAGCCATTCATAATGCTTTTGCCAAAAAGGGCATGCATCGCAAAGTAGCCACCATTATTTCACAAGTTGTGGTTGATGTTAATGACCCCGCTTTTAGAAACCCCACAAAACCCATCGGCCAATTCTACAACGAAAAACAAGCTAAGGCTCTAGCCAAAGTCAATCATTGGACAGTCAAAGAAGATGCTGGTCGCGGTTGGCGCCGAGTCGTTGCTAGTCCCAAACCAATTGATATTGTTGAAAAACGTACCATTCGCGAACTTATCAAAGACGGCGTTATCGTTATTGCCGCTGGTGGTGGTGGCATTCCAGTTTATCGCACCAAAGTCTTAAAGCGCCTTAAAGGCATCGACGCCGTTATCGACAAAGATTTTGCCGCCGAACGCCTAGCCGAAGAAGTTAAGGCAAATATTTTCGTTTCCGTCACAGCCGTATCTAATGCCTATATCAATTTCGGCAAGCCCGATGCCAAACCCATCCACAAAGCAAGCACCAAAGAAATCACCAAATATATCGAAGACGGCTGTTTTAAGGCTGGTTC
>CAMYZY010000042.1 GCA_947304075.1 uncultured Candidatus Saccharibacteria bacterium | reverse complement strand
TTTTTACAAGAAATGGGGCTTCAGGCTATGCCCGAGAATCAAAAACAGAGCTTTTTGGACTACGTTCAGAGAGAACTCGAGATTCGCATCGGCGAACGTATCAGTAAAGGCCTTACCGAAACCCAATTAAACGAATTCGATCTCATCACCGACCCAATAGAAGCCGCCAAATGGCTCGAAATCAACCGCCCCGACTACCGCGAAATCGTCAATCGTACCATAGAAGAGATGAAAGAAGAAATCCGCGCCAATCGCGCCAAACTCGTCGGCGCTTCAGATTAACAGATTATTTTTTATAGCCATTCAAAAATGATTTTATGTCCATCGCTTTACGGCCTTCTGGCTGTAATCTGTCGATGGCCACTAGAGCCCCGTCAGCACAGGGAATCGTCAGTAGAGCCGTCTCACCCGATTTCACTATATGTGCTTCCAAAATGATGCAAGAAATACCAAAAAACGCATATTTCGGTTTTGGAAAGCCCTGAAAAGCCACAATTTTACGAAAAATTTGTTCGGCTGTATCTGTTTGTGGGTCCAAAAAACCCATACTTTTCTCTAGTTTTCCGCAAAATGTCGCTTTTGTCTCATCCTGTGAAACAGGGGTAGGTAAATTTGTTAAATTCTCACAAATCCACTTTGCACCCGCCTCCGCCAAAGCCTTATAAATAGTATCCTTTTCTAGAGGTAAGTCCTTAATGGTCGTCTGATAATAAATCGGACCCGCATCCATCGCTTTTACCAGCTTCATTACAGATACAGAAAACTCCGTATCGCCCGCCAAAATCGCACTTTCTATCGGTGAAGCTCCCCGATAAACCGGTAAAAGGGAAGGGTGAATATTTAAAATTCCTTCGGGTTCAAATAATTCCAGCATATCTGATTTAATTAGCACTCCAAATGACGCCAAAATCCCATGCACATCTGGTTGCTCTCGTTTTAACTGGCAGACTCTTGCCAAATCTTCCTTACTTTTTGCGTGAAAAATCACATCGCATTTTTCAGATATTACCGCTAGCGCATATTCAGCGAGTGGCCCATTCCCAAAAAAAATCACCTTTTCCATCAATACTATTCCTCGCCCCAAAGTTTTTTATTGTCCGCAATCTTAGAATCATAGTCTACCGGCACCAAATCCCCCTTATCGTCCATCTCATAAAAAGCATCTTTTTCTCCCTTAATATGATCAATAAACAAAATCCCGTTCAAATGGTCTATCTCGTGGAGCAGAGTTCTCGCCAGCTCATCTGTAGCTTTAATTCTGACTTCTGTGCCATCTTCTAGCTTTGCTTTAACCCTAACCTTAGTAGCGCGGGGAACCATCCCATAAATCGAAGGTACCGATAGGCATCCTTCATAGTCAGTCTTAATTTTACCTTCCGCTCGAATCACTTCCGGGTTAATTAGCGCCGTAAAAGAAGTATTTTTCTTGTCTTCCATATCATCTCTGATGATGATAATCCGCTTCAAAACTCCCATCTGTGGCGCTGCCATTGCTGCCGATAGCTCATAGGGGTGATCGGCTTCCCAATCCAGCGATAATTTTCGCATATCAGCAATAATCCCGCGAATTTCGTCATCTATTTCGCGAACTTTTTCCGATTTCTCCCTGAGACGCGCATCTGGCGTGGTAATTATTTTCATAAGCTCATTATACCATATTTTAAAGATAAAGAAAAGAGATGCGGGCGGTCGGCAGCAGACTTAACAAAAACTAAACGATTATCAGCTCATCTGTATCGAGCTTTTGGTCCTTTAGCGCTACGCTCTTAATCGCCGGGTCTTCATAAGTATTGTAATAATAGGTTTGAGTAGCCGTAGAATATCCACCGGTATAAACAGTCTTCTCAAAATCCCCATCAATCATCGCCGCCGCCCCATCTATCATCGCAACACCGGTAAGAGTATGGAACAAGCGCGACACATTCGACGCTTCATCGGCCTGTACCGGGTAATGCGTATTGAGATATGCCACCCTTACAAAGCGTGACGGGGAATAATAATCTCCTGGCAGACCTCTCATCAGTGAACCACTTCCAAATGGCTTCATTGCCGCCTTTTCCCAACGCACTTCTTTTGGCATCTGCGGGAATAGATTCATGTAATTACGTAGATTCTCTTTGTGCCAACCATACCCAGGTTGATTCGTCAAAATATCCACGGCGTTCTCAAATATTTCCATTCCATTAGCGGTGTATTCTACCACAATAGAGCGTTTAGCGTCGCCAATTAGCCAGTGTAATTCCGAAACAGGGTACTGATCATTAATCGGTTTGGCTACAATTGCGACATTGTGAAGCGCTTTTTCTACTTCATCTACAGTCTTGAAATTCAAAGCCACCCACAAAGGAAACTCATATGCAGCTACATTGGTTTTTCCGTCAATTGCATCAGGGGCATAAGCAGCATAACCAGGGAAGTTCAATCCGGCTATCGCTAATCCATTTTCGTTTGCACAGTCAAAATATAGTGGCACGTTTTCTGCCACAATCCCCATACCAATCACCGCTGGTGAATTTGCCATCTCGCCCAAAAATGCCGATTTATACTTGTATCCCCTAGGTGTAATCACTACTTTTTGTCCATATCCAACCGACCAGTCTAAATTCCTGCCAAAATACATATTTCCATCTTTGTCGGTGAACCTAACACCTGTGCACATAATACCTCCTTTTATTTTTAGTTTTCTTTATTTTAGCATGAAAACTTTACAAAAATCACAATAATCCCGGCGGATCTAAGACTATCTTAAAATTCTTATCAATCTTGTCGCAAACTTCCAGCAGAGTGTTCCTAGAGCGGCTCCTGACTATAATCTGCCAAGTATACCCTTTATTCGTTCTCTCGTGAAAAGCTGGTCTAGGTGGCGAAACTATCAATCTTTTATCTAAAGCCAACTCTTTTGCGGTGCTTTGGATTCTCTTTAGTACGCTCGCTTCAGTTTTCATGGTTAATTCGAGTCTCATCATAAATCTAAATGGCGGAAAACCCGATTTTCGTCTTTTTTTAATCAAATAATCATAAAACCCAAGGTAATCTTCGTTTATGGCATAGGATAATACGGGGTGTTCCGGCCTAAAAGTCTGGATAAATGCCTCCGCTTTCTCAAGATGCCCCCGCCCCACTCTACCAATCACCTGAGTAAGCAGTTGAAAAACCCTCTCTTCTGCCACATAATCCGGCAGGGAAAGACCAGCATCGGCTTGGACCACCCCGACCGTAGCCAAATTCGGCAAATCTAACCCCTTTACAATAGTCTGCGTGCCAATCAGTACATCTATTTTACCATCTCTTACTTCAGGGTATAATACGTTAAACTCTTCACCCCTTTTATTATCAGCGTCAAAACGTTTTATCGTAGACTTAGGGAACAACCTATGTAATTCCGTTTCGAGTAGTTTTGTCCCAAAACCTTTATGTATCAGTCCCGGCGCCCCGCATTTCGGACAGCAAGGGGGTACTTTTTTATGGTACTCACAGGTGTGGCAAACCAGTTCATAGGAATCCGCATGTAAAGTCAACGGCAAATAGCAGTTCGGACACATCAATTCTTCTCCGCAGCTTTCGCAAATTGTTAAAGGGGCAGACCCCCTGCGATTGTGAAAGATTAGCGTCTGTTTTTTGGCTTCGATATTATCGGCAATCGCTTTTAATAAAGTATCAGAAAAGTACCGGTTTTTCGTAAAATTATCTCTGTTTTTAAAATCGATTATCTTAATATTGGGTTTTTTAGCCGTAACTTTCGCTTTTTCAGTTAAATCAACCCTAGAATCGTGTTTTGATGCAATATAAAAATCTTCCACCGTAGGTGTAGCCGAACCCAGTATCAGGGGACATTTAAGCGTTTTAGCTATAAAACTCGCCACCCGAATTGCCGAGTATCTAGGGGCGTTCTCCTGAGCATAAGACGATTCGTGCTCTTCGTCTATTACTATTAGTCCAATATTAGATAAAGGTGCAAATAACGCCGAGCGTGGCCCTACCACAATAAGTGGTTCATCAGAATTAAGCAAATAATCGAAAATCAGATGCCGTTCTGCTTCTGTTTGTCCAGAATGCATCAAAACAATTCTATCACCAAACACATCTTTAAATACCTGCACCAACTGTCCAGTCAGAGCGATTTCCGGCACTAGAAGCAAAGTAGACTTTTGCTCTGAAAGGGCCCTAGAAGCCATTTTAAGGTATATATTAGTTTTACCACTACCAGTAACGCCAAACAGCAGTTTCGTGGCTCCTGGAGCCTTCTGAAGGCCTTGTAGCGCATTTTTCTGGGCAGTATTAATGGGAATATTTGTCAAATTAACATGGGTGGGTGACGGACTTGGAGGGGGTCCCCCAAAATTGTCGTCAATTTTGGGGGAGGACAAAGTCCGGCAGGACCCGCCCAGAGATAATCCGAACATTTGTTCGGTTTTTCTCCGTTTCTTCTCTACTCCACGAGGCAGCAAAAGCGTAATCGCCTGCCCAGACGCCACTAGGTAATATTGATGGATAAATCGCACAGTTTCAAGCAAATGCTTTGGCAGTGGCTTTGAATACAAAACTTTTGAAATTGTTTTTGTTTTAAAACTCGGTTGTACAACTTTATTAACAATTATTCCAGGCAACACTCTTTTACCAACTGGCACCATCACAATTTGACCAGGCAAAAGGGAATCAGG
>CAMYZY010000041.1 GCA_947304075.1 uncultured Candidatus Saccharibacteria bacterium | reverse complement strand
AATCTGTGAATTTAGCTGTTCTTTCTGCGTGTTTCCATCCATCATCATCCAAACACCAAAACCAATTCCGCCAATCGCTAGAAAAATACATAGAATTAACCCAATCAACATTCCATTGCTCTTCTTTGGTGTATTTTCGAATAAATTATCACTCTTTGGTGTTTCAGGCGTAGCTACCGGCGTAGTCACTGACGCCGTGCTTGGCGCCGCACTAGGTGTAGGCGCAACACCACTCTGCATATTATTCTCTGGTTGCATAGAATCCTTTCATATATTACGCTTATGCTTTTATTATAACACAGTTATGCTATAATCAGGTTAATATAAAGCGAGGTAATATGTTAAAAATCAAAGGACAGAAGCGCGACCCATTTGTCCCGCCCATCAGTATATCAACATTATTCCGTCTATCTAGTTTTCACCATTGGGATGACGTCGTCGTCAACCAAAAAGAGCTAGATTTCACGCGTCGTGAACTAAAACACGACATCAAAATACTTGCCAAAGCATTTTTACAACTAGGCATCAAGAAAAAGGATATTATTACTGTAGCCACCGGTCGTTCCATGTACGAAAGTGTCTTGATTTTCCTTGCCGCCAACCGCATCGGTGCCATTGTGAGTTTTCTCGACGAAAGAACCGCCCGCGACACCCTAGTCCATTATTTAGAAGAGTTTAATTCCAAACTTCTCATTACATACAAATATAGCGACAGCCACATTCATGGTTTAAAGCACGACGTCAAAACACTCAAATACGTTATCAATCTCGACGGCCGCACAGTTGACGAAGCTGGACCCGATGACGAACAAAATGAAGATATCGAATTTAATGCTCTCGATGGCTTTTGGCTTGGCAAAACCAACATTACAATTATCGCCGACCAATATCGTGGTCGCATTCCCAAAAACACTTTCAAACCAAATAACGAAGCTTTGATTTCATTTACTTCCGGCTCCACATCAGGACCAAAACCTATGGTCTTTACCAACAAAAACCTCATCGCTTCCGCTATTTATTCCAAAGTCGCCAGTGAAGTCAAAATGTGGGACAAAAATCTGCACACCTGGATGGACTACGTTAAATTTGACTGTCCATACGGATTCGTAGTTTCCACACTCGCACCAATTTGTGGTGGTGGCGAAGTCATTCTGACTCCAGACATTAACGACGACAATCTAGATTATTACATTGGCAAGAATCCTAACACTATCTTTGGCATTCCGCCACTATTAGAAGCTATGCCGACTATCAAAAAAACCACCGATATCAGTAATCTCAAAATGTTTGCATCTGGTGGTGAACGTCTCGAAAAATCCGCTTCGCTCGCTGCCTTAGATTTCTTTAAATCTCGCGGACTAACCAATATCAAAATCAGTAATGGTTATGGTGTCGGTGAAGCTCTTGGCTTAATTTCTACCGCCGTGGGCGGCTCCGCCTACAATCCAGATTCCGTTGGTATCGTCCCCGCCGGAGTTCATGTCATGGTTCTAGATTCCGAAACAGGCGAAGAATTAGATTTTGGTAAGACTGGTTTACTTTATGCCACTGGTAAGCATATTTTAAATCGCTATTATAATCGCCCAGAGCTCGACGACAAAAAAATCATCACAGTCCACCGGCGTAAGTTTATCAACACTGGCGATTTAGCCTATGTTACGCCAACTGGTTATGTCACGCTCGTCGGTCGCGCAACATTCTTTATTAATAACCTTCCCGCCAAAGTTTATTACGAAGTTGTCCGCGCCGCAGTTTCCAAATCCGAATTAATCGACAAATGCTATGTAGTCAAAGGTCCAGACAAAAAACTCAAACTCGCTCCATACGCTTTTGTCGTTACCAAAGATGGCGTTCCCCACAACGAAGCCACCCGTAAAGAAATTCTAAAAACCACCAAAGAGCCATTTAGCATCGGCCGACGTCGTTTCACTCTCAAATCCTATGAGCTTCCTACGAAAATTATTTTCCTAGACTCACTTCCACTAACTCGCGCCAACAAAACCTATTTCCGCAAACTCGAAAAAATGGCAAAAGAACTCTAAACAGTTAGCTAGTTTTATTAGCATAATGAGATTTAGACCAGATTTGTTTATTGTGTTTTTTACAACTTAACAATGAAAAAATGTCCCCAGCGAGTTTACGAGCAAATAAGGACATTTTTTCTTGCCTTATGTTGTGAAAAATACAATAAACAAGTCCAGCTAATAAAACTAGCTAACTGTTTTATGATTCTTTATGCTATAATTTTCTTATTATGATTACAAAAGCTATTATTCCGGTAGCAGGTTGGGGGACTAGAAGACTACCGATCACCAAAATTATCGAAAAATCAATGCTACCAGTCGGCAACCGCCCACTAGTAGATTATTCCGTCCAGGACTTAATTAAGGCCGGCGTCAAAGACATTTATATGGTTATTTCAAACGTCGAACCCTGCCAAGTCCAGGAATTTTATAAAGATAATTTAGCTCTCAATCAATATCTAATTGACCGCGGCAAAGAAGATCGCCTAGAGCTTGCCAAAACTTTACCCGAAGATGTCACGATTCACTATACAATTCAAGACCCTGCCGGCAAATATGGCACTGCTGTCCCAATCGCTCTCGTCATGAAAGAATACAATATCAATGAACCGGTGTTAGTTTTTATGGGAGACGATTTCGTTTGGAATCCTGGTGGCGAATCCGCAGCCGAAGCTTTAGTTAAAGCGATTAAAGACGATACCGATTCCGCTATTTTAGGGGTCGAAATCGACAAAAGCAAAGTCGAAAAATACGGCGTCCTTTCTGCCAAAGACGGCAAGCTAACTGGTGTAGTCGAAAAACCAACTCCCAAAGAAGCCCCGTCTAATCTCATCAATGTTTCAAAATATATTCTTTCACCAGAATTACTAAAGAAAATCACAGAATACGTTGACGAACACGATTTTGGTCCGCTCGATCAAGAATATATGATCACCGACCCGATTGACGATTACATCAAAAACGGTGGTGTTATGCGTATTGCTACCACCAAAGGCGAATACCTTGACGGTGGCTCTGTTGAAGGTTGGCTTCATGCCAATAACGTAGTTTGCAAAAACTAACTATTTAATTCTTATTAACGGCAAACCCCACTCGTTGGGGTAATTGTCGAACCCGCAAAACAGTGCAACTGTAGAAGCAATATTAGAAAGTCCAGGATTCTCTAAATTATTTAGTGTATATTTCTCGCGATTTTCTGTATCATCACAAATAATACAAGGAACCTTATTTGTGGTGTGAGCAGTTTTTGGTTTACCATCGGCATCTAATAGTTCTTCTGCATTACCATGATCGGCCACTACTATCATTACACCCCGAAGCTCTTTAACTTTATCGTACAAACGCTTCAGACCCAAATCAATCGCTTCCATAGCCACAATCGTTGCGCTCATATCCGCTGTATGTCCAACCATATCACCACCTGCATAGTTCATACGAACAAATTTATAATCTCCTAGTCTTTTTATAGTTTCATCAGTTATTTCGGCCGATTTCATCCATGGTCTAACATTAAAAGGTTCCATATCCGACTCAATCTCGATATGTTCTTCGTGTGGATTTTTTTCATAACTATTGCCATTAAAATAATATGTAATGTGCCCAAACTTTACCGTCTCCGAAATAGCTAGTTGTGGTATGTCTCTTTCACCCAAAAATCTTCCTAACGTTTCATCAATATAAACAGGCTCCACTAATCGATGCTCCGGCACATGCGTATCCGAATTGTATTCCGTCATCCCAACAAAATACACATCATCTGGTGTATAATCACCACGATTAAAATATGGAAAGTCCCAATAAGTAAACGCTTGCGCAATTTCAATCGCTCTATCGGCCCTAAAATCAAAATAAATTAAAGCATCACCTTTTTCAATTTTACCAACCGGTCTATCTACTTCATCAACAATCACAAATGGTGACAAATCCTGATCCTGAACAGTCGGATTAATTCTGCGAAGTATATTAATAGCTTCTTCGGCAGTTTTAAAATAATAATTTGCTACGCCATTCACCATCATATCCCAACCCCTTGCTACCATTGACCAATCACTTTCATATCTATCAGACACACAAGCCATTCTTCCACCACCGGAAGCAATCTTAATATCAGCATCAGTAAATCTTGCTACAAATGTCTCAAAACGCTGAATATATTTTGGTTCTGATTGCGGCAAAACGTCTCTGCCATCAAAAATTGCATGCACTCTCATCCTTCGCACACCTTCAGCATAGGCTTTTTCAATCATCTGCTCAAGATGTGAAATATGGCTATGTACCCCACCATCAGAAAAAATCCCCGCAAAATGTAAAGTAGCAGGCTCCATATTTTCATCGTCTTTATCAAATCTAGTTCTATTTTCACTGTTAATTCGGCTAATCGCACCCTTCCAGGCATCTGAATCAAAAATCTCACCAGTTCTAAATGCTTCTTCGATATGCGCAACGCCTTGTTTATAAATTTGACCGGCTCCCATCGTGTTGTGGCCCACTTCCGAATTGCCCATTTGTCCAGGCAAAAGCCCTACTGCTTCACCTGAAGCATCCAAGGCCACATGCAAATATTTGGCCGCCGCTTCACCTAAAAATACCGTTCTTGCTTTCGAGACTGCATTCCCTGGCCCATCCGGAGCCAATCCGACTCCATCCAACACCACGAGCACTACAGGCCCATCATACTGTAGTTTATCCATAAGC
>CAMYZY010000040.1 GCA_947304075.1 uncultured Candidatus Saccharibacteria bacterium | reverse complement strand
TATCTTTTCGTCTTAAAGCATACATGGTTTTGGCGACGTGGAGACCAACATCACCGCCGAAGTTGGCTCGGATGACCTTGGCGCCAGCGTATTCAAAAAGTCTGGCAATAGAATCACCGACAATGCTGGTATAAAGATGACCGACATGCAATACCTTAAACGGATTAGGATCACTAAATTCGCAAATAACTGTCTTGCCCTTAAACTCGCTTGATGAAAAATTTGCATCAAAATTCTCAATGGAATTGTTTAAATAGCCATCTGACAAGGTAAAATTCAAGAAGCCAGGGGGTGAAACATTTATATCTGACACGGGGTCGCGTCGCTCGCTCCCGTCGCCACGGGGCTCGCGCGCTAATTCTCGCGCTGCCGCGCTCCGAAATCCCCCTTTGTCAGATATAAATGTTTCAATCTCGGTGGCGATTTGCATAGGAGATTTGTGGAGTTCTTTGGCGAGTTTTAGGGGAGCATTGGTAGAATAGTCTGCGTCGATGTTATCAGGTGATGGGACAAGTTCGGGTTCAAAATCAAGATTGTATAGGTCTTGAATAACTTTTTTAAGAGAATCTCTGATGTCTTGCATAATTTTATTATACCATATTATAGGGGATATGATATAATGGTAGATACTAGCGGGTATCGTATAACGGCTATTATGTATCCTTCCCAAGGATGAGATCAGGGTCCGACTCCCTGTACCCGCACCAGAAATTGTAGCCTTAGGGCTATTTTTTGTTATGCAGTTTTAAGCATAATTAATATTGACTTTGTATCTATTTTGTGTTATAATATAAGGATGGGAGCTTTAATATTTCCAGATTTAACGGGAGCAAGAATATTCGATTTAATCGATAGATTTTTGGATGCTGGAGACAATCAGAGTGCTTACGAAATGCTAAAAAAGCACGGTAAGATTCTAAAGGAAACAGACAGACAGAGATATAACAATCTATTATATGCACTTCCCCCTGAGCTTTGTAATAAAATTCGCCATGTACCAGATGTACCAAAACGAAAGGTCAAGAAGGATTTTGATATCAATCAGCGGGTGCAGGAACTGGTTCTTGCTGGTAAGGATGGAATTGCAAGAAAGTTGGCTTTGTCTTATGGAATGGGTACGCGAACTTTTAACGAGCTGATGACTCTGACGCTTAGAAAGAAGGACGAGCTTGAACGACGAAGAAAAGAGCAGGCAGAAGCTGAAGAAAGAAAAAGACTGGAAGAAGCGATGCAACAAAAGATAGACAAAGCATTTGCCATGATCAATAATGCACTTTCTAACAATGATTTCCTGCTGGCGGACATGCTTTTTGAAAAACAGGCTATCATCCCCTATGATTATTATCTTAAAAAGAAGCTGGTAGCGGTAAAAAACTGGTTTGAAAACCACGTTAAAGATGATAAAGGCATAAACTATTATCTAGATAACGAACAAGCGATGGCGGTAGTTGATGCGCACAAAAACACCTTGGTGGCAGCACGAGCTGGCTCAGGTAAAACACGTACAATTGTGGCCAAACTAATCTATTTGATTAATAGATACCATCTTAAACCAAATGAAATTTTGTGTTTCGTTTTTAACGTTTCGGCACACCATGAGATTAATGATCGTCTCAAGGCGATCAAGGTTGATGGCAAACCGGTAGTATTTAGTGATATTGCGACAACTTTTCATGCTTTTGCGAGAACTAAAATATGTGTTGGAATTGGGGGTGATTCGCCTAATATTTTGATAAACGACAGAGAGCATTTTATTCAGTCTATCATCAATAAAATGCCAAAAGATGAGATTTATACATTCTTTAAAAATGAATCTTTTATTATATCAAAAGAAAAAGGCATGGTTTTTGCTGATGAATCGGAATATTATGAATTTGTTCGCAATATGCAATACCGTACACTTGACGGTGGTTTTGTGAAATCGGTAGGCGAAAAGATTATTGCTGATTATCTGTTTGAACACGGGGTTCGCTACCGTTATGAACCGGAGTATTATTATGGCGCAGCAAGAAAAATTTGTCGTAGAGATTGCTTTAAACAATTAAAACAACTGCAGGAGAACTTTGGAGAAGATTCTATTAAGCCGGATTTTGTGATACTAGATGAAGATGGGCGGGAGATTCCTTGGGAACATTGGGGTATTACGGGCCATGAAAGCGAAAGCGAAAAAGCTGCTATCACAAAAAGTGGCGCGATTGGCGATTACAACCGATACTACAAGAAAATGCTTTGGAAACAGTGGTTTTATAAAAAAGAGTGGGTAGATAACGAAGCGGAGTGCACCAAGTGGTCTAAGATGATAAAGGATTTACAACCTTTGATAGAGACTCATTACGAAAAATCATTGAACCGAGAAGAATTTGAAAAAGTCATCGAACAAAAGCTGGCTGAACATGGTATAAAAGCCGAGAAATTACCTCAAGATGAATTGGTACAAAAAGTTTGGGAAAAACAAATTAAATACTTTACAGAAATGATGATGCAGTTTATCGACCGGGCTGAGCAGCAATTCCCTGGTGAAGATGGATTTAAAGAATTAAAATCGAGAATAGAAAAGCATAGTTGGGAACCTAGAACTGGGGCATTTTATAGAATCGGGATTGCCTGTTATAGACTTTATATTGATTATCTAACTAACAATAGAGACCGAGAAGAAATTTTGCCTTATATTCAAAAGTATTTTGCTGAAGATGATTTTGAACATTATCGTCATTATAATACTGATTTTAATATGATTATGCATCGGGCGGCTGGCTTAATTAGGCCGGATGATAGCGAGGTGCAAGAACTGCTGAGCCATCGCAAAGTGATACTGATTGACGAGTATCAGGATTTTACGAATTTGTTTTATAGTATGATTACGAGAATTAGAAATGTGTGTCCGCATGCAAAAATTTTTGCAGTGGGTGATGATTGGCAGGCAATCTATAGATTTGCGGGTTCGGATGTTGATTTCTTTAAAAAGTTTCAGGATTATTTCCCGGAAGATAATAAACGGTTAAGTATTTCATATAACTACCGTTGTCGTCCAAAGATTGTTGAAGTGGCGAATCACTTCGTGACGGATGCGATGTCGGAGCCGGCAAATATCGTTGCGCACAAAAATGGTTTAGCTAGAGTTGAAATTGTGGAACCGAATCCATCAAAATCGCCTAAACCTGATGCTCTTTATTATGAAATATTAAAACCAAAAGATGGTGAATATGAAGCAAGAAAGATTGAAGCGCAGTACCTTAAGAATGTTTCGAAGATAGTGGAAGACGCTTGGAACCGAAGGCAGAGCAATGATGAAAAAGTTTTGATTATGCACAGAAAAAAGGACCTGGCTTTGAATCCGTGGCGAAGTTTGGAAAGCTTTAAAAACAAACTGATGATTGCGCTGAGAAGAAAAGGCGTAATGAATAAAGAACAATTTGAAAAATTCGTGCAAGTAAACACCGTTCATTCTTCAAAAGGGCTTGAAGCGGAGACCGTAATACTGCTGGAAGTAGACAACAGAGTTTTTCCGAATATCCATCCTGATACGATGCTGTATCAGATATTTGGCGATAACGTGGACATCGTTCTTAGTGATCAAAAGAGATTGTTTTATGTGGCGCTGACGCGAGCAAAAAATAATCTGTATATTTTCCATACCAGTAAAGCAGAAGATGAAAGCTTTACAAACTATATCAAAAAAGGTTTGCCTGTGAATACGGCGCTAGGAATGGAAAAATACTAGTATTAGGGGCCAACGGGTTCTTCGATGGCTGACTCGACAAGATTAGGATCTTTAATTGTGATATATTCGGAGATTTTACCTTCTTCTTGCAAGGTACTGAAACGTTTGGTAAATTCGGTAAACGGAACTTTGATTGAAACAAAGTTGACCTCGGCGTCGGTTTTTTTGATGAGTTTTACAAAATAGTAGCCATCGCCGTTCATAGAAACAAATTTGCCACTGCTTTGGTCTGGCTCGAGCTTGGTAGCTTCGGTGGCACGGCCGCCATCGATATTTTTGTTGTCGACAAGGCCGCCAGTCTCTTCGTAAATAACGGCGGCACCTAGCGTATCGGCGACACCTTTAAATGAATTGCCATTTTCTGATAATAATTGCTCGACTTTGGAAGCTACATCGTTGGCATTTTCGTCGATAGCAATTTCGACTTTGGCTTTTACTAGTGTGAGATAAAGCATGCGATTGTATTCATCTTTGGTAAGGCCAAAATTATCGGCAATGATTTTAACAAAACCTTCTTCGGAACGATCGATACCGCCAGTTTTGAGATGACGATTAAATTCGTTTTCGATTTCTTCGTCTGAAACTGTAATGTCTAATTCATCGGCAAGTTTTAGAGCGTAGGCGTATGTCTCGGCCTCGGTTAAGGCAGAGCGTTTGTATTCGTTGGAGAGTTGTTCAAACGAACTGGAATCAAACTGGCTACCGGATTGTCGTTCGATAGAAGTCATGCTACTACGATAAAACATTAAATAGTCAGAAAAACGAACGTTTTTGGAGTCAACACTGGCAACTGGGACTGGGATGATTTCGGTAACCTTAAAAAGTAAATCGTCAGTCATGCCGAGTCGATAAAGCGCTAGCCAACCGCCGGTGATAATAAGGGCAAAAACTATCACGGCGATCAAAATAGTGTTTATCACGATGCGATGTCTAGTCCATTGAAGAGGATATTTAAATTTGCGGCCTTTGGCGAGAATTTCTTCTCGGCGTTCAGCAACTTTTTCTTGTTCAGTTTTTTTAGATTCTTTCTTCTTTAATAGATTCATAATTATATTATACTAAATAATTGGTGATCCGGGTGCGAGTCGAACGCACAACCTCTTCCTTAGGACGGAATTGCT
>CAMYZY010000039.1 GCA_947304075.1 uncultured Candidatus Saccharibacteria bacterium | reverse complement strand
TATAATAATCCTATGCCTTTAGAATATCTATACAATAAATTAAAAAACACTTTGCGCAAGCTCGACATGAAACTCGAGCGAGCTAAATATAATTATATTGACAAAATGCCGAAAAATATCGAATATTTCGATGGCGGCCTTTATGATGTGGTTTATGAATCATCTTGCAAATGGCCACACAATACCGCTCTCCAGTATTTCGATACTCAAGTCACCTACAAAGAGCTAATCAAAAAGATTAACAAAGTAGCTGCTGCACTAAAAGCCATCGGTGCCGAAAAAGGTGATCGCATTACCGTCTGTATGCCTAATACCCCAGAAGCAATCTACATGTTTTATGCCATCAACGAAATTGGTGCCATCGCCAATATGGTCCACCCATTATCTTCCGAAAAAGAAATCGAAGATTACGTCAACGAATCTGGTTCACGTATTATATTATGTATTGATATATCGTATCCCAAAGTCGAATCGATTATTAAAAACACCAAACTTGAGCACGTCATCGTAGTTTCACCAACTCGCTCAATGGCATTAATTGTTCGCGCGATTTATAAAATCACCAAAGGTCGCAAGAATCATATCGGCAAGTTTCAGCAAGTTATTACTTGGGATAGATTTATACTAAAAGCTAATAAGTTCATTGGCAATCCCCACGCTCGCGTCAATCCAAAAGACGATGCTGTAATAATGTACTCTGGCGGCACCACAGGCAAGCCTAAGGGTATCTTACTTTCAAATCTCAATTTTAACGCCCAAGCATTAGGCGCTAAGTATTTAGTACCAGAATTATTTAAGTCTGAGTACTCTTTTATGGCATTCTTGCCAAATTTCCACGCCTTTGGCCTAGGTTGTTGTATCCATATGCCATTATATAATGGTGCCTGTTCGTTCTTGATTCCCCAATTCAATCCCAAAAAATTCAAAAGCTATATCACCAAATATAAAGTAAATATATTAGTCGGCGTCCCCACTGTCTTTGAATATCTAACCAAGATTAAATTTAGAAAAGATGACCTAAAAAATGTCAAATTCGTTGTATCTGGTGGTGACATGATCAGCCTAAGTAACAAAGAAAAAATCAATGAGTTTCTGCACGCTCACGGCTCCAAAGCCTTAATCGAAAACGGCTACGGGCTAACCGAAGCTTCCGGCGGTTTTATCTTTTCACCAATGTCGGTCGCCGAAGACCCTGATGCTATTGGCTATCCACTCCCAGACAATGAAGTTGTCATCATGAATCTAAAGACTAAAAAGCCAGCCAAACTCGGTGATGACGGCGAAATACTTGTGCGTGGTTTATGCGTAATGAAAAAATACATCAACAAGCCCAAAGAGACCGCAGAAGCGTTTATCACAGTTAACGGCAAAAAATACTTACGTACCGGCGATATCGGCTATGCGGATGAGAAAGGCGTAATCCACTTCCGCAGTCGTTTGAAACGGATGATTATAAGTAATGGCTACAATATTTACCCTGCTAATATCGAAGACGTTACCCTAAAATGCGATAGAGTTTCCGCCTGTGCAGCTGTCGGACGCGAAGATAAACTACGCGGTGAAAAAGTTGTCATCTTTGTGGTACCAAAAGAAAACGAATCTGAGCGTGCTATCAAAAAAGACCTAAATACCGTTTACAGAAAACACCTTGCTAAATACGAAATTCCCCGCGAGATTCGTTTTATTGATGAGCTTCCAAAAACCAAACTCGCCAAAGTCGATTTCAAGGCACTAGAAAAACTATAAATTAGTTCTATTTTCTAATGCCGCACTTAATGTAATTTGATCTGCATAAGATAAATCAACCCCAAGTGGTAATCCTCTGGCTAGACGAGTCAGTTTGAGATTTGGGTTCTGTTCGTGCAAGATTCTTTCTAGATATAGAGCAGTCGATTCGCCTTCAACCGACGGATTAGTAGCTATAATAATTTCTTTTGCGTTGTCATTGTTTGCGCGTTTAATTAACTCACCGATATGTAGTTGCTCGGGCGTCACGCCATCAATCGGTGATATCGCTCCACCCAGTACGTGATATGTGCCTTGATATGAATGCGTAGATTCTATTGCGTAAATATCTAGTGGCTCTTCTACCACCATAATAGTCGTCCTATCGCGCTTCGGGTCAGAATAAAGCGGAGAAACATCTGTATCGGCATCAATTAGAGCAAAAGTCACTGGGCAAGATTTCACATCAGTATGTAAGTTTTCTAAGGCTTCAGCAATACTCTCTGATATTTGCGAATCAGACTTAAATAAATAATAAGCATATCGTTCTGCCGTTCTCGGTCCCACGCCAGGTAGTCTCGATAAAGCATCGATTACACGAGTTAAAGCCTGTGGCAACATACTACATTCCGAGACCAAGATTGCCAAGACCGCCCATCAGTGGCTTCATTTTGTCGGTAGCAATTTCTTGAGCTTTAGCAAAACCATCACGCATGCAGTTTTCAATCCATCGTTCAAGCTCGTGAATATCATCTAAATCAACTTTTTCTGGATCAATTTTAACTTTTTTTACTTTGAGTTCGCCATTAATTTGAACTACGACAGCACCATCTCCAGCTTCGACTTCTACGATTTCATTCTTTAATTCCTTCTGAGCCTTGCGTAGTTGGTTTAAAAGCTTCATCTGATCTAATTTTTGACCCATATTAATCTCCTTCTTTTGGTATTACAGTATATAAATATATTATATCAGAATTATCTCTTCTTGGCGAGGTGATAATCTGACTGAGCGTGTAGCCTTCTGGCTTTGCTTGCGCATTATATAATATTGCTAGCCTATCAACTTGGTTTTCATCAAGAACGTTGACGACCTTAATATCAGTCCTGGTTTCTAGTATTTTATAAAAATCATAGTTTTCGCTTACTAGAAGAGTCTCATCATGTAAGTTTTCTTTGATAATTTTTAAATCATTGCTAAATAAGTCCGCAATCACTGGGTTATATCTATAACCATATATATATTGTAAAAGCCCAGGGACGATAATTAGAGCAAATAAAACAGTCAGTGGAACTAGCGCCGATATTCTAGCGTATGGATTCTCTGGGAATAATCCATACCATTTTTCTAGCAAATACTTTACACCATGGGCAATTAATATTGAGAATGGTAAGATAAAGAATATCACCGCATCAGGGTTAAAACCGGTGATAACTATGCAAAACACTATTAATATCGAAGCAATTGAATTCCTTGATGCAAAGAATCCTTTGGTAGTAGAAAACAAACCAATTAATGCCAAAGCGAAATTCGGCAAACTAATTAGTGGCGATAAGAAAACACTCTCTACTGTATTGTGCCATGAGAATAATGGTGAAAAACCAGCAGATATATTGCCAAAGAAATAATGCATTTCAAAATCGCGCGAAAACAGTAATGCCATAATAGTGTCAGGATGATGAATTATACTAATACCTAGCATTATAAAACCAGCAAGGATTATTAATATCACAATAGCAAGCGGTAGCTTTGGTAAGTTTTTTACGATGAATCTTAAGTGTGGCTGAGCCAAAACAAATAAGACGCAAAATACTGCAAAATAAACCATATATGGTGTAAATATGGCAAGAAGCAAAGCAATCGCAAAAATAAAACTATAAAGCGGCTTCGGGCGCTTTTCACCCTGAATCTTTGAGCCTAGCCAAAGTAAAAGCGTTGGCCAAAAGACAATCATAATTAGCGGTGTACCAGAGCCAGCCAAAAATAGGAATGGTGTCGATAACACAATTAAACAAGAAGAAAGCAAAGATACGTTGCTTTTAAACCAACGATTAAGCAAGAGAATTAGTAGGAATCCAAACATCAAACCAACCAAAATGCTAGGCAGCTTAATGGAATAAGACGAGAGCCCAAATATCACAATCGAAAACTTTTGTAACACGCGGTAAGGCAAATCTACTAAGTCACCATTTACTATACCGTCTTTACCTAGATAATAAGAACTGGTTGCCGAATCTATTTCAGCCTGCGAAAGACCTTTTTGCGCGAACAAAGGCAAAAACAAAAGTAGTAGTACAAAAGCAACTCCTAAAATACTATAACCAATAACGAACCGGTAACGATATAAAAAAAGTTTAGAAATAGGTTTTTTCTTCACATAAGTATTATAGCACTATTCGTGCTCAGTATCAAGCGACATAAAGCGGAGAAGCTCTGGATGGAAGTAAAGCTCTATCTTACCGACCGGCCCATGACGGTGCTTAGAGATTAAGAGTTCCGTCACATTGGTTTTTTCGTAATTGTCGTCATTTTGGTGGTAATAATCTGGACGGTGCAAAAACATCACAAGGTCAGCGTCCTGCTCAATAGAACCCGAATCACGCAAATCCGATAGCACTGGTCTAGGATCATCACGCCCGGTCACATTACGAGAAAGCTGCGCCAGGGCCACCACCGGAATATTTAATTCCCTTGCAAGAATTTTTAGACCACGCGAAATCTCAGTAACTTCCTGAACTTTGTTACCTTTATACCTATCCGAACCTTGGAGCAACTGCAAGTAATCTAGTAATATAATACCTATTTCATGGTCATGCATGGCGCGCCTGGCTTTATTACGAAGCTCTACAATCGTCATCGAGCTGGAATCATCAATATAGATTGGCAAATCATCCATCTCATCCATCGCATCACCAATTTTTTGAAACTCTTCATCCGAAAGATTCCCGGTACGCATTTTCCAGTTATCAACCCCCGAAACATCAGAAATCATTCTATCGATAATCTCCCTTGCGCTCATCTCGACCGAGAAAAACAAAACACCCTTTTTGTTAATGCTCGCAATATTATAAGCCAAGTTTTGCGCAAAAGTAGTTTTACCCATAGCCGGACGTGCACCGATAAT
>CAMYZY010000038.1 GCA_947304075.1 uncultured Candidatus Saccharibacteria bacterium | reverse complement strand
GTCAAAGTTTTAGTTTTTCCAGAACCAGCACCCGCCAAAATCAAAAGTGGACCAGACAATGTTTCAACCGCATCTTTCTGTCTTTCATTTAAACCATCTAAGATTCTATCCATTTCACCATTATACCAAAATACTAGAATTATATTCCAGTTAACGGTTCAATGTCTGCACCTAGATGCCTTAGCCTTGCCGCAAAATCCTGATAACCACGATTAATCGTGTAAATGTTTCGTAGAATTGATGTCCCCGGTGCAGCCAGCATCGCCAGTAACACCACCACTGCTGGCCTTAGTGCCTGCGGCGCCGTTAAATCTGCAGGTCGGAAATTCGTCGGTCCTTCAATATAAACACGATGAGCATCAAGCAGTTCTACTTTCACATTCAAATTAGTCAGTTCGGTAATATACACCGCGCGGTTTTCAAATACCCAATCATGAATCAAAGTTCGGCCTTCCGCCACCGCCGCAATCACCGAAAAGAACGGCAAATTATCAATGTTTAATCCTGGAAACGGCATCGGATGAATTTTATCAACTGGCGCTACCAAATCTGACTTATGAATTACTAAATCCACCAATCTAGTTCGCCCATTTGCCGAAGCATATTCCGCCGAGCGATCAATCTTAGCGCCCATATTTTTTAGCACTTCCAATTCAATTTCCAAAAACTCGATCGGTGCCCTTATAATCGATATTTCTGAATGTGTTGCAAAAGCTGCCGCAATAAATGACATCGCTTCAATAGGATCTTCCGAAATACTATACTCGACGTCTACATCAATCTGCGGTCTACCTACTACAGTTAGAGTCGTGGTGCCTATCCCGCTAATTTTAACTCCCAATTTTTCCAAAAAGAAACAAAGATCTTGTACCATATAATTTGGTGAAGCCCCCACGATTCTCGTACGCCCAGGCGCTAACGCCGCCGCCATCAACACATTTTCTGTTACCGTATCACCACGCTCGGTTAGCACAATATATCTATCACGATATTTATGCAAAGTTTCTTGCTTGACACTCACTTCATAGAAACCACTATTGCAAGTCGCATTCACATCAAGTCCAAACGATTTCAAAGCCTGGATGTGTGGCTCGACCGTCCTTGTACCAAGCGAACATCCACCTGCATATGGAATTCTAAATTTAGGATAACGATGTAAAAGCGGCCCCAAAAACATAATAATAGATCTCGTTTTTCTTGCCGCTTCGATATCCATTTCATCTAATTTTAATTCACGTGGTGATATAATTTCTAGATCTCTATGACGGTTTTGCCAATGACATTTTACACCAATTGATTCCAAAACTTCAATTATTCTAAATACCTCTTCAATCCGCGCTACTCTATGTAGTATCGTTCGACCAGTATTTAAAAGCGCTGCACACAATAATCCAACGGCAGCATTTTTTGATGTGTTAATCGTAATTTCACCATGCAATTCCTTGCCACCACGAATCCTAAAACTCTGCGAAACCGAGTCATTTATAGAGAGAATCTGACTCCCTAGAGCCTCGGATAGCTTTTTTATCATTTCAAGCGAAATGTTTTGTCCACCTTTTTCGATTCGATGAATCGCCGACTGGCTGGATCCCACCATTTTTGCCAATTCTTCTTGCGTCCATCCCTTTTCACTTCTTAAATGTTCAATTGTTTCACCAATTAATTGTTGGTATGACTTATTCTTTTTCATACTAACCATTATATCATAGCATGCATAATTGTAAAACTATGTTATAATGATTTCATGAAAACGATTAGAGATTTAGATATCAAAAATAAAACCATTTTAGTTAGAGTTGATTACAATGTCCCAATCAAAAATTGAAAGCGACCTTCGTTTGCGCGCCAGTTTACCAACTATTAATTATTTGCTCGAACATGGCGCCAAAAGAATCATTTTGATCTCCCATCTTGGTCGCCCAGAAGGAAAACCTAGCAAAGAGCTTTCCCTTTCAATCGTTACCAATACATTGCGCAAACTATTACCAAATCAAAAAATCAGTTTTTGTCCTTTACCAGACAAAAATGCGACCATCAAAATCCCAGAAGACAGCAAAATTATCTTACTAGAAAACCTTCGTTTTAATCCAGGCGAAGAAGCCAATGATAGTGACTTCATTAAAAATATTATTGATGCCGTAAATGCTGACTACTATGTTCAGGATGGCTTTGCGGTTATTCACCGCGCTCATGCTTCTACCGATGCCATCAAAAATCATCTCCCAGTCTATGCTGGACTTCTTCTCGAAAAAGAAATCAATAATCTAGAAACCGCCACCAAAAAACCCGCAAAACCAGTCCTTCTCATTATCGGCGGCGCCAAAGTCGAAGACAAACAACCTTTAATTGATAAATTCGGCAAACTCGCCGACCAAATTGTAGTTGGCGGCAAAATTGCCGCAGACGGATACAAATCCTCTAATCCCAAAGTCTACGTTGCAGAAGATTTCGACGAAGACATGAAAGGCGACAAGCTCGACATTGGTCCACTCGCCACAGTAAAGCTTGCCGAATACATCACCGATGCCAAAACCATCATTTGGAACGGCTTACTCGGCTACGCCGAAGATCCAGCCTACGCCACCGCATCGACCATCACTGCTGAACTCATCGGCGAACGTCAAAACATCACATCCATCATTTGCGGCGGCGATACTACTGGTTTCGTCGAAACACTTATGGAAGCCCACCCTAGCTTAAAATACAGTCTCGTCTCCACTGGTGGCGGAGCAACTCTAGAATATCTCATCGGCAAAGAATTGCCAGGTCTAAAAGCTATCAAAAAATAACCAACTACACTCTACGAACTCTAATCGTATCCGTGCCAACTTTATCTCGGTCACCCGACACTATCACGGCTGTCAAATCTTTTACGCCTTCTTCTGTTTGCAAATAACCAGACTCTTTTAGTTCTTTTGCTAAATCATAGCCAAATTCTTCACTATATGGTCGCACAAAAGCTGAATTTGCAAAAATCAAAGCCAACTGATTCGCCACTCGCGGATTCGATGTCACCGACACGATAGGCAAACTCGGTCTTTGCGCCGCCATCATTTTTGCCGTTGCACCAGAAGCCGTCTGACAAATAATCACATCAGCGTTTATTTTTTCAGCAAGTCTAGCCGTCGCATCCGAAATCGCATCATAAACCGCAATTCCACCTTCTGGCTCCCTATATAAAGGCGCCACCCGTGAATGATTTTGTGTGTACAAAATCACTTTTTTCATTTCCTTTACCGTTTCCAAAGGATAAGAACCATTAGCAGTCTCGTCCGAAAGCATCACTACATCAGCACCTTGCACTACCGCCGTCGCCACATCCGAAACTTCTGCACGCGTCGGCTCCGGCGAATCTACCATCGACGAAAGCATTTGCGTCGCCACAATACAAAGCTTCGCATGTGCCCGGCACATTGCAATTAGTTTTCTTTGCACAATTGGCACCACTTCTGCGCCCGCTTCAACCGCCATATCACCACGTGCCACCATGATGCCATCAGACTCTCTCACAATTTCTTCTAGATGTTCATCCGAAACAATCGCTTTTTTCGTTTCAATTTTTGCAATCACTTTTGCTGTAGAACCCAGCGACAACAATAATTGTTTCAATTTGATAATGTCAGAAGCAGATTGCACAAAACTAAGCGCTACATAATCATAGTCACAATTCGCTCCATATTCTATATCCGTTATGTCTTTTTCAGTCAAAATATCGCCACCAAAATCCGTATCCGGTAAATTTAAGCCCTTGTTCGACATTATAAAACCGTCATTTAAAATTCGTACTTTAATAGCATCATCCGAGACTATCTCAATCACTTCCGACTTCACTTTGCCGTCAAACATCGACAACGGCTCACCAACTTTTACTTTTTCTGCTAAATTATATTGTACTGGCACCGTTAATCCACCGTCGTGCTCAAACTCTCCATGTTTCAAAACTACTTCATCGTCTTTTTTTAAATCCAAATGATTATCTTTCAGCACGCCTAGCCTAATCTTCGGACCCTGCAAATCCTGCAAAATCGCCACACTACGACCTTTTTTCTCTGCCGCCTCTCTTATCCATTTAATCTGTTGATCCCGCTCTTCGTTAGAACCATGCGAACAATTCAGCCTACATCCATTTACGCCAGCCATGATTACGTTTTCTATCATCTCCGCCGAATTTGTTGCCGGCCCAATCGTTGCTAAAATTTTTGTCCTCTTAAAAAGTTTGCTCATAATTCTATCTTACCATAAGTTTTATAATATGGTAATATATAAATATATGAAGAAAAAACAAACATCCGCTATTAACAGCCGCAAACTTCACGTCGCGGGTCCACGAAAATCTTATTTTGATACTTCACCGTTAAGTAAAAAGATTGTCTTAACTGTCATTCTTTTACTCATGATAGTAATTGTAGTCGCTACGCTTTTTGCCTTTTTATTTAAAAATGAATACGTTGTTAAAGCAAAACTAGACTATTTGGCGCACGACTATTACGAAAACTATTTATATGATTCCTTCAAAAACTCCGCACCAAATTCTGACGTAGAACAAATTCTTAGCAAAAACACCGTTCGTGGTTTATCTCGCATCACTCTACGTCAATTGTTATTACACGATGAATCAAAAAACGCCGATATCGCAAACTACCTTCTCGATTACTGCGATGAGAATAAAACATACGTGATAATATACCCCGAACCACCTTACGAAAAAACATCATATCATCTCAAATACACCTACTCTTGTAATTTCTGAAAATTTTGTTATAATATAAACACTACGGTCTCGTAGTATAACGGTTAGTACAACGGGTTTTCATCCCGTCAATGCGAGTTCGACTCTCGCCGAGATCACCAA
>CAMYZY010000037.1 GCA_947304075.1 uncultured Candidatus Saccharibacteria bacterium | reverse complement strand
TCTCATACGCTATATCTAGCGTGCATAATCTACTATTAACCACCACATCTAGTGTCTCACCGAACATTTCCCGAACAAAATGGGTGGGGGTTGAAATAACTCATTGGCTATGCTATTTTGTTAAGATGAAAAATGGAAGAATCGGAAGGGTTGACTATTCGGATCTCAAGAATCCACCAGAAAAACACGAAAGGTCAACAGCGCTTTTTTTCGCAAAAAGAGGAAAATACGTGGAGTTTATACGCCCACATTCTATTAAGGGCTCTCATAACCCAGATTTTTTAATGGACGGCAAAATTTGGGAAATAAAGTCTCCCACCACATACAGCGATTCATCCTTTGAATACAATTTCCGAAAAGCCATTAAACAATCAAATAATATTATATTTGACCTAAGAAGACTGAGTATGTTGAATGAAAAGAAATATATCAATGAACTCAAAAAACGGTGCCATACTCCAACCATTAAGACGCTAATTTTGGTGACAAAGGACGGAAAAGTATTGACGCTTAGGGGGAAAATTGATATACTATAAATAAGGGTAGCCCGACCCACTGCTGCATAGCGGAGGGCCCAAGGCTACTTTTATTTTTTGTTCATAAACTCTTTTATCTTTTCAATCTCATCACGCAAGGCCGCTGCCTGCTCAAATTCTAGGTTTGCTGCCGCAAGTTGCATCTCAGACGACAGATGTTTAATTAATGCCGGCAATTCATCCTTCGGAATTCGCTTTATATCTAGCTTATCAACTTTTTCCTTTTCTGGAATAATCGCCCGGAGTCCCGCCGAAATCTCCTTGCTAATCGAATGTGGCGTAATATGATGTTTTTCATTATACTCTTTTTGAATCTCGCGTCGCCGATTAGTCTCCGAAATCGCCTTTTCCATACTTTCGGTGATAAAGTTCGAATACATAATGACTTTGCCTTCTTCGTGTCGCGCTGCTCGGCCAATTGTCTGAATCAAAGCCGACTCGCTTCTTAGGAACCCTTCCTTATCGGCATCTAGAATCGCTACCAGTGAAACTTCCGGCAAATCCAAACCTTCGCGCAGTAGATTAATTCCGACCAGCACATCATAAACCCCAGCTCGCAAATCACGCAAGATATCTCCCCGCTCCAAAGTGTCAATATCCGAATGAATATAAGCCGTCTTCACGCCCCGTTCTTTCAAATGGTCAGTCAAATCTTCCGCCATTCTTTTCGTGAGCGTGGTAATCAAAGTTCTCTGCCCTTTTGCAATGCGCTTATCAATTTCTTCCATCAAATCATCAATCTGCCCATCCGAAGAACGCACTTCTATTTCTGGATCAAGTAGTCCGGTTGGACGTATCACCTGTTCCGCCGGCTTCGGCGATACTTCTAATTCGTATTCACCCGGCGTCGCTGATACATAAATTGCTTGGTTGATGCGCTTTTGAAACTCACCGTAGGTCAAGGGTCTATTATCTAGAGCACTCGGCAAACGAAAACCATAATCCACCAAAGTTACCTTGCGCGCATGGTCACCATTATACATCCCCCGCACTTGTGGTAAAGTCATGTGCGATTCGTCCACAATCAGCAAAAAGTCTTTTGGGAAGAAATCCAGCAGTGTTGATGGTGGCTCTCCAGGTTTACGCCCATCTAGATGCCGAGAATAATTCTCAATTCCCTTTACAAACCCTGTCTCTTTTAGCATTTCCAAATCGTACTTAGTACGTTGCGATAGTCTCTGCGCTTCCAGATATTTTTGGTGTTTTTCGAAATACTTTAATCTATCTTCATATTCTGCCCGTATCGTCACTAAAGCCTTCTCCAGCTGGTCCATTGGCGTGGCATAATGTGTGTTTGGAAAAATATGTATATGGTCTGGCTTTTCTCTTGTTTCAAAAGTCAAAGGATCCACAATTTTGACTTCTTCTAGAGTATCAAAACCAAATTCAAAACGATAAGCAAATTCACCATTTGCTGGATACAAATCAATTGTGTCGCCCATCACTCGGAAATTCCCCCGCTCAAACGCAAGATCATTTCGATGATATTGCATCGCAACCAACCGGCGGATAAAATCCAGCTGATTTATCGGCACGTCAAAAGATTCTCCGGAGGGAGTAAGACTTGGCCTAGCGGCCCGGAGCGCTCCCGACGGAGAATCTTTTGATGTGCTCATAGGCCAGCCTTCGTGCGCCACCTTCCACTCACCGTTTACTCGCCACATTGGTAGCGACATCTCGGTATAATGCTCTGGCGAACCGATGCCATAAATACATGACACTGATGCCACCACAATCACATCGCGTCGCGTTAGAAGTGCTTCCGTCGCTCCATGCCTTAGCCTATCAATTTCGTCATTAATCGCCGAATCCTTTTCAATATAAGTGTCCGTCGATGCAATATATGCTTCCGGCTGATAATAATCAAAGTAGCTGACAAAATAATGTACTTCATTTTCCGGAAAAAAATCTCTAAATTCAGAGTATAGCTGTGCAGCTAAAGTTTTATTATGTGCTAGAATCAAAGTTGGCCTTTGCGTACGTTCGATGATATTTGCCATGGTAAAAGTTTTGCCAGAACCCGTTACGCCAAGTAGTGTTTGCTCATGAACGCCAGCATTAAGCCCATCCACGAGCTGATTAATCGCAGATGGCTGATCGCCAGTCGGCTGGAATTTCGATACCAATTTAAATTTAGCCATATCTATTATTATATCACGCAGAATTATTCTATAATATAGTATATGAAATACGCCGTCACTGTCAAAACTGGCAGTTCTCAAGAAAAAATCATTAAAACTGGCGACCACGAGATTACGGCCTATCTTCATGCCAAACCCGTGGATGGCGCCGCTAACGAAGCTCTAATCAAATTATTATCGAAGCATTTTGACGTCCCGAAAACTACTATATCAATTGTACGTGGCCAAAAATCCCATACCAAAATTGTCGATTTCCTTGACAATCCAAGCCCACATCGTCTATAATTATAAACATGAGGAGTTTGCCTTCTAAAGTTTTATGTGTGGTTTCTCTTGTTTTGTTAGGAACATTTTTAAACTCTTTTAGTGCATTCGCTGAAGGCACAGAATTTATTGATCAAGTTCTCGTCAATGTCCCAATTTCTTGTACTATTCGTGGCACTGGCACCAACTCTCACAATGCGGAAATCTTAAATGGTACAGTTAATTCTAGTATCGGTGACACTACGGTTAAAGTTGTCTGTAACGATAATGGTGGCTTTGCTGTTTATGCTATCGGTTTCACAGACGACACTGATGGTAAAAATGTGCTAGCTAGCACTACTTTAGGTTCAACCTATGACATCATCACTGGCACGGCTACCGGACCAGTTAATAATAACGATATCAGCAACTGGGCTATGAAACTTTCTACCGTGACTAACCCTACTCCAGCTTATCCAGTTACTATCCAAAACTCTTTTGATTCTTTCCATGCCGTACCAAGTAGCTCCACTTTGGTTGCTAAACGCACATCGGCTACCGACATGGGTGATTCGGCGGTAGGTTCAATCTTCAATACTACTTATCAGGCTTACATCGCCAAAGAGCAACCAGCTGATACTTATACCGGGAAAGTGAAATATACATTAGTACACCCAAATACAGAAGCACCGGCCCAGCCCCAAACCACCGCTTCGGGTAAAATCTGTTATTATGCCAATTCAGCCGTGGCAGAAGGTACGATGGGCTGCCAAGAAGTCGCTTCTTCTGACACATCAGCAAAACTATTCGCTTCTAATTTCTCTAGGGCTGGCTACGGTTTCGCTGGCTGGAGTGATGCTTATGATTACGGAACTAACGCCAATGCTCACTTCTATGGCCCAAATGAAGACATTACTTTCACAGCCGGAGATTATACTGGCTCCAACCCAGGCCTATCACTTTATGCCGTCTGGATACCATCGGCCGGTAGTTTCCAGGATCCTAGTAAAACATCTACAATTTGCAATGGTCTTACAGCAGCTTCTGTTAGTGGCACTAGAACTCTCGCTTCCGTTTCTGCCCTTACTGATACCCGCGATAATCAGACCTACGCCATAGCCAAACTAGCCGATGGTAACTGCTGGATGATTGAAAACTTAAGAATAGATAACACTGCGCAGCTTACTACTCTAAACACCAATAATCCATTAAGCGAAGGTACGAGTGTTACCTTAAAGCACAACTATGCTGACACACAAACCTACAATACTCTCTCTGCTACTTCTAGCGTAGCCTACGATGCTGACACTGCTCCAGATGGCTGGTGCAAGTTAGACTCTGCCACTTGTGATGATCAATCTAGACTCAGGACCGACAATACGGCTAATCGTGCGTCTTATGCTTCCGGTGCTACTATGTCCACTGACGCAAATCTTTATACGTACGGTAACTATTACAACTGGTACTCTGCTACAGCTGGACGTGGCACTTACGGATTCAACAGCAACAATAACAGTACCGTAGGAGACCTTTGCCCAACGAACTGGAGACTACCAAAAGGTGGTGATAAGAGCAGAATAGTGGGGAGCGATGATAACGAATTTTGGAATCTCATTGTAGATGCCTTAAATGGCGGTACTAATCCAGCTAACTATTCCAGTGAAGATATGCCATTTTACAGTGGTGCAGCAGAAGCTGGTCCAGTAAACGCGCTTATTCGTACATGGCCTAATAATTTTGTTCATTCCGGCTACGTGAATGGCGCTTCGCTCACCAATCGTGGTACAAATGGTTTCTATTGGTCGTCTACGGTTAACTCATCAAACAACGCTTACTCCTTGCGTTTCTACGGCACAAACGTCTATCTAGCGACATACGGCAACGAGTACTATGGGAGAGCTATTCGATGTATGGCCCAGTCTCTATCTGGATCCTAGCGTAATAGACTATTTAATTAGTCTTCTTTATTTTTCATCGTCGGGAACG
>CAMYZY010000036.1 GCA_947304075.1 uncultured Candidatus Saccharibacteria bacterium | reverse complement strand
TCTCGGTGGGGTTTTCGGTGATATCTTGCTCGTCTACCTGTGTGATTTCGGTGGAGATAGATGGCTCATCGACTTTTGGAGAGTTAGGCACGTTAATAATTAGTAAAATAATAAAGATAATTAAAGTGACGGCACCGGCGGCAATATAGGAAATGGTTTTGTTGCTTAGTTTTAGGTTTTTGAAATATTTTTGATAGAAGTTGTTTTCCATAATAATGCTTTCTTTATATATTTATTATAGCATTTATGGATGGGGGCGGTGGTTTATATGTTATAATGACTTTATATTAACTGGAGGAAAAATATGTGTGGAATCGTGGGATATGTCGGCAGTAAAAACGCGCAGGATTTTTTGATTTCAGGGCTTAAAAGGTTGGAGTATCGGGGTTATGATTCGGCGGGTATCGTAACTTTGGCAGAAGATGGTACCGCTACGCTTTTAAGGGCAAAAGGTAAAATCTCAAATCTAGAAGAAAAATTGGCGAAAAACAAGCGAAATGACAAAATTGGGATTGGTCATACGCGTTGGGCGACTCACGGTGAGCCGTCGGAAAAAAATGCACATCCACATCAGGCGGGAGAAATTTATTTAGTACATAACGGTATTATTGAGAATTACAAAGAATTAAAACAGCAACTTAAAGAACATGAATTTAAGTCTGAGACGGATTCGGAAGTTTTGGCGGCACTCATTAATTCATTTTATAAAGATGGGAAGCATCCGTTAATTAATGCAGTTGTGCAGGCGCTCAAACTGGCTAAGGGAACTTATGGAATTGCTGTTGTGTCAAAGTTAAGTCCAGATGAAATTGTGGTGGCAAGGAGTGGCTCGCCGCTAGTTATTGGCGTAGGACACGGCGAAACTATGATTGCGTCGGATGCCTCGGCACTACTTGGGCACACGAAGCAGGCTATTTATTTGAATGACGGCGAAGTTGCAATGATTAAAAAAGACAGTGTTGAAATTAAAACTCTGAATGCGGAGCCAGTTTCGGCAAAGGTAGAAGAAATTGAAACGAATTTGTCGGCAATTCAAAAGGGTGGTTATGACCATTTTCTTTTGAAAGAAATAATGGAGCAGCCGGAATCGCTAAATGAGACTTTGCGTGGACGCGTAAATACAGAAGACGGTACGGTAAGATTAGGTGGGCCAGGTTTGACGGAGAATCAACTTAGACAGATAAAGCATTTGATTATTGTAGGCTGTGGTACGGCTTATCATGCTGGGTTACTAGCTTCGTATTATATTGAAAAGATTACGCCGGAAATCACGATTGAGCCGGTGATTGCTTCGGAATACAGGTATCGCCAATCCTATATACCAGAAGATTCGGTGGCGCTAATTGTGTCGCAGTCTGGTGAAACGGCGGATACCTTAGCGTGTCTTCGAGAAATCAAGAAGCAAGGTGTGACGACGATTGGTATTGTAAATGCGATTGGATCGACAATCGCGCGAGAAGTGGACGGTGGGACTTATGTGCACGTGGGGCCAGAGATTTCGGTGGCTTCGACTAAGGCCTTTACATCACAAGTGATTGCGATGGTGATGTTTGGGATGACGATTGCGCAGGCCAAGGGTGTAAGGACGTCGGTCCTTAGGCCATATGTTGACGAGATTGCGAAATTGCCAGAAGTAATCAGAGAAACGCTGGAATCGGTACATGAAAAAGTGAAAGACGTGGCAGGTAAATATGCTTCGTATGAGCACGGGATTTACCTTGGACGCGACACGGCTTATCCGACGGCAATGGAAGGTGCTTTGAAGCTAAAGGAGATTTCTTATGTTGATGCGAATGCTTATGCATTTGGGGAATTAAAACACGGGCCTTTGGCGCTGATTGATGATAGATTCTTTGAGTTTGCTTTGCTCCCGAAGGGAGAACTATACGATAAAGCGATTTCAAATGTACAAGAAGTGCTAGCAAGGGGTGGCCATGTGATTGCCGTGACTAACGAAAAGAAATTTGATTTGCCAGTTGATGATGTGATTAATCTTACGGCGGAAAGCGAAATATTTGCGCCAATTCTAATGAATTTGGTTTCACAACTATTTGCATACTATATGACAGTGGCAAAGGGATATGATGTAGACCAGCCGAGAAACTTGGCTAAGTCTGTCACAGTAGAGTAATTATGTTATAATTATTCTATGAAGAAAAAGTCTGATTTTGTTCTGAGAATTTCACTGATTATTGGGGATTCTATAGCGATGATTTTGTCATTTGCGGTGGCTTATTTCATTCGTGTGCACGTGGATCCGAGACCGTATGAGTTTGAATCGCAACTTTTAGATTTTACTCTGACGGTTGTTTGGGTGATACCTATCATGATCATTATTCTTGCGGCGTTGGGACTATATAAAAAATCGATATTTTTGGGACGCTCTAAATTAGTTGAGTGGGGAAGATTGATACTCGCAGCTGTACTATCGGTGGCGGCTTTGATTGTTTATGATTTCTTTAAGGGAGAGAACATTTTTCCGGTGAGAATTATGGCGCTGACTGCGATGCTACTTTGTTTTGTGTTTTTAGTGATTGAACGAATAATTGTACGATTTGTGATTCGTCAGGTTTTTCGCAAGGATTATGCGGTAAGAAGAGTTATCATCATTGGTAATTCTAAAAACACAGAATATTTGGCGGATTATATCACATCGACACCAGAGTCTGGCTATAGATTGTCGGGGATTGTGGCAAGAAAAAGTTTTGTACCGCATGATTTAAAGTCATATCATTATTCATCTCTAAAGGAAGCCTTAAGGAAAGCGCGGGCGGATGTGATTTTCCAGACTGACGAAAAAGCGACAGAGTATGTTTATAAGCAGACGATTAATAGACATTTATTGTATTATTTTGTGCCGAGCGAAACGGCTTTGTCGTCGCATTTTGGCGAAATGGAACTAGTGGGAAATACGCCAGCGGTTTTAGTTATGACTACTCCGCTAACCGGACTGAATGCCGTGATAAAACGAACGTTTGACTTTTTGTTTTCTTTGGTGGCGATTATTATTACAATTATTCCGATGGCGATTGTATGGATAGTTTTGAAATGTTCTGATTTTAAACACTCGGCATTTTATGTTGATGAAAGATTGACTCAATATAATAGAAAGTTTAAATGCTATAAATTCCGAACAATGAAGCCGGAATACAGTGGAATGACGGCTGAAGAAGCATTTAAGAAACTAGGGAAGACTGAGTTGATTGAAAAATACAGAAAGAACGGCGATTATTTGAAAAATGATCCGAGGATTACAAAAGTAGGTAGTTTTCTTAGGAAGACTTCGATTGATGAGTTGCCGCAACTATTTAATATTTTGAAAGGGGATATTTCGCTGATTGGGCCAAGAGCATTACTACCTGGAGAGTTAAGTAAGTATGGCGATAGATCTCTGATTTTGACGGTAAAGACGGGGCTGACGGGTTTTGCACAGGTCAGTGGGCGAAAGGATATCCCATTTGAAGAGAGAAGAGCTCTAGATATTTATTATGTGAGAAATTGGTCGCTTGGGCTAGATATGTCGATATTTTTTAAGACGATTGCGGTGGTGTTAATGGGCGAAGGAGCGAAGTAGTTTAATGAAGATAGCTTTAGTATGTGATTGGCTAACGAATGTGGGGGGGGCTGAAAAAGTACTGTTGGAATTTCATAAACTATATCCGAAAGCACCGATTTATACTTCAAAATATGACCCAAAAGGAATTGATTGGTTTAAGTCGGCGGATATTAGGACGGGTTGGTTGCAGATGTTTCCGACTAAAATGCGCAGAGTGCTAGGGCCATTTAGGCATTGGTATTTTTCGCATTTAGATTTATCTGAGTACGATTTGATTATTTCGGTGACTGGGGCGGAAGCAAAATTCGTGAAATCGGGAAAATGGCTAAACAAAAAAGGGAAGAAAGCCAAGAATCCAAACGGCATACATGTTTCTTATTGCCACGTGCCGACACAGTATTATTGGCAGATGTACGATGACTATGTGAAAAACCCGGGATTTGGGGTGCTGAATCCATTTGTGAAGTTTTTCTTTAGATTCTTCGTGAAGCCTTTGAGATGCTCGGATTTTAGGGGTGCGCAGAGACCGGATTATTATATTACGATATCTGATTACGCGAAAGAAGCAATAAAAAGGTACTATGGCAGGGAAGCAACGGTTATTCATCCACCGGTGGAAATTGATGATTTTATGTTAAAAAATAAATCTGGAAAAAATCAAGGCGGGAAAAAGGACAAAGGGAATTGTGCAAAAGCTGTGGAAAACTTAGATTTAGCTAGAACATATATTACTACGTCTCGTCAAGTTAATTGGAAAAAAATTGATCTGGCGGTAAAGGCATGTCTGATGACTCAGCGACATTTACTAGTGGTAGGTGAAGGGCCGGAACACAAAGCTTTGGTGAAGCTGGCGGAAGGATCGTCGCTAATTTCCTTTTTGCCGTTACAAAAGAAATGCTGTTTAGCGAAATTGTTGTCTCAAGCTAATGGGTATTTGTTCCCTAGTTTTGAGCCATTTGGGATAGCACCGGTGGAAGCTTTGGCGGCGGGTTGCCCGGTGATAGCTTTTGGTAAAGGCGGGGCGCTTGATTATGTAAAAGATGGTAAAAATGGGCTTTTGTTTGCTGAACAAACTAGTGCGTCGCTTGCGGAAGCGATTTTGAAGTTTGAAAAAATGAAGTTTAACCGGAAAGAAATTCCAAAAAGTATAGAAAACTATTCAACCAAACGATTTGATAGAGAGATTAAGGAATTTATAAGTGAAAAAGTTAAATAAGGGTGGTGCTAGTATTTGGGGGCGGATTTTTAGAGCACTTGTGCTGGCGTTGCCGCTTAGTTTATATTTTTCGTATTTTCCAGTGATTAGTCTGGGGGCGAATGGTTCGATGAATTTTGAACTGTCAATTCCCTTAATCTGGCTGGTGGTTTTTGACGTGGTGGGTGGTATTTATGCGTTTTATCGCAAAGTTTTATTTGTGAAAATTGGCAGGAAATGGATGTGGCTGTTATTCCCTGTGTGGCTTTCTTTATCGGTACTTTGGTCGCCGAATATGACTAGGGGAGTTTTGACTGTAGGAATACTGTGGCTAATTTATTTTGCGTGTTATTTGATGTGGAGACTAAGGGATGAATTTGGGGGTGATTTTAGAGAGAGGTTTTTGAAATGGTTTTTCGGTGCGACGATATTCGTTTGTACGTGGTGCGTAATTCAGTGTATTTTGGATTTAGTGAACGTGTCACGTGATTATTCCCTGATGTGCGCAGGATGCACTTATAAAATGTTTGGTTTTCCGCACCCGAATGGGTTCGCAATAGAGCCGCAATTTATGGGAAATCTGCTGCTGGCGCCAATGATTGTGGTAGTATGGCAAATATTTCGCTCATGGCCGCGTCCGGCCGTACGAAAGCCACGGGCGGCCGGCGCTAACTCTCGCGCTGCCGCGCTCCGAAATGCCATTTCG
>CAMYZY010000035.1 GCA_947304075.1 uncultured Candidatus Saccharibacteria bacterium | reverse complement strand
GGCAAAGCCTATACTCTAAAAGATGCTATCGATTTAGCTATCAAGACTAATCCAGCTAAGTTTGATGCTAGTGTTGAAATTCATGCTAGACTCGGTGTTGATCCAAGACAAGCTGATCAAAATATCCGCACCACTTTAGTTCTACCAAATGGTAGTGGTAAAACCGTCCGTGTGGCTGTTTTTGCCCCTGCTGATGTATGTAAGACCGCAAAAGCTGCTGGTGCAGATTACGCCGAAGATGAAGAATTCTTAAAGAAACTCGAGAAGGGCGTAATTGATTTCGATGTACTGATTTCAACTCCGCAATACATGCCAAAGCTTGGTAAATACGCCCGTGTACTTGGTCCTAAGGGCTTGATGCCAAATCCAAAGGCTGGCACTGTGACGATGGATGTCGAAAAAGCCGTTAAGGAATCTAAGGCTGGTAAAGTTGAATATCGTGTTGACAAGCAATCAATTGTCCACATTGGAGTTGGTAAGGTTTCATTTGGTGCCGATAAGCTACTTGAGAATGCTAATGCCTTCTTTGATTCATTGAAAGCCCAAAAACCGGCATCACTTAAAGGTTCTTATGTTAAGTCCGTATTTATTGCCACCACGATGGGTCCATCCATCATGATTGAAAATAATTACAACTAATCATAACAAAAAAGGTCCTGCTTTAAGGATCTTTTTTGTGCTATACTTAAAATATGAGTATCGAAAATATGGAAATGTATCAAATAATAATTTTCATTTTGTTGGGGTTAACTGTGCTTTTGTTTGGTTACCGCATTAAAAAAATTGCCTTCTTTATTGTGTGGTTTATACTTGGCTTTAATTTGGTCACAATGCTCATGCCAACCATTAATAATCTTGTGCCGCAAATTGTCGGCAATGCTCTCTGGCAAAACTTATTGCCGATTGCTGGTGGGTTGCTACTGGCTCTACTCGGATTCACGATTGAGAAACTCTGCCTTGCTGGGGTGTGTTTTGCTCTCACCATGATTGTAGTGACGCATTATTTTGGCACGGAAATTCAAGTTATAGCTATTGGTGCGATTGTTGGTGTGGTTCTGGCTGGACTTGCTGTCACTCTTGTTAAGCCTGCTACGATTATCGCTACGTCGATTGCCGGTTCTTATGCGCTGACTTTGGCAATTTTTGCCCTTATCACGCAATTTGATATACATACTTTTTATTGGCCGGTTTTAATTGGTCTTGCAGTAATTGGAGCAATTTTCCAATTCACCACTACTAAACACGAGTTCTAAAATTGACATTTTTTATTTACCATGATATAATATGTCTATATACGTTGTATAGAACTTTAAGGAGGGTGGTATAAATATGCTGGAATGGATTGGGTCACATTCAAGGATTCGCAACGGTCCTACAATATTTGAAGAGACGCAGAGAATCAGACGATATTCTTGGAAGCGAGCTTATTTTGACTGTATGGGATGTATGGAATATATGGACAAATATATTCCACGTTACATCGAGAGGTTTTCTTTTAAGAGTTTGTGTTTGCCTTTTGCGATCTCTGTGGTTCTAGTCGTCGTTTCATTCATGCTGACTGCGCACAACAATTGGCATATTGCCATTGCACTGATTATGTCAGCGGTGTTTGTAGCGGCAACCTTCGTAATATATTTTCTGTATTTCCATTATCTAGATTATAATATGATTTTCTGCGATAATAGGATAGAAATTTATGAAGGGATTTGGCCTGGGATTACGAGTGTCATTAACGCTCGAACTGAGATTGGGGATTACACTTTGCCCGATCAGATGTATTGTATTCGCAATTGGTCGAATTCTGAGTCTGACATAGCTCCACCTAAGTTTAACTTAGAATTACTAATTGACGATGAAAACATCGAATGCAAAGAGCTAAAACCTACTCCCGTCGAAGACACTGAATCTGTTGACGAGCTTAAGAAAAGATTCCAAGCTTTGTCACAAAAAATTAACAGCATTTAAGCTCGCTTCACGCGGGCTTTTTGCTTGCCTTTTAGTTCTAACTGTGATATAATTTATTCAGTTACCAAAGACAGCGACGGGGTTACCTTAATAATGTCGCCTAGGAATAATCTTATAATTTATTTGGTGACGTTTATTAACAATTTGTCAACCAAAATATTAATTTTAAACCAAAGGAACTTTTTATGGCAATTTCAAAGGATAAAAAGAATACATTGGTTGCAGATCTTACTGCTCTTCTTAATGACTCCAAAATGGTAGTCTATGCAAAATATCAAGGCTTGACTGTAGCAGAACTTCAAGAACTTCGTAAATTAGCTCGTGAAGCTGGTGTCAAGATAAAGGTTGTGAAGAATCGTTTAGTGAAGGTCGCGATGAAAGAAATCGCTGCTTTTAAAAATACCGAGACTTCTGATCTTACTGGACAACTTCTTTATGCGCTTGGTTCTGACGAAGATTTTGACGCAGCAAAAGTTTTGACGAAATTTGCAAAAACTCATGACAAGATGGAGCTTGTCGGTGGTTTTGGTGAAGATGGCAAGAATATTTCAAAAGAAGAAGTTACCACGCTTGGTAATCTTCCAACCAAGAACGAACTTATTGCCCAGGTGGTGGACACTTTGTTGTCTGGCGTCAATGGCATTATGTCTGGTCTTGAAAAACACGCTGAAGAAGCAACCAAATAATTACTAACCGAAAGGATATAATATGGCAACTGATATCAAAAAGTTGGCTGAAGAGTTGGTCAATATGACTGTGCTCGAAGTTAACGAACTTAAAACTTTTCTTAAAGATGAATACGGCATTGAGCCGGTCGCAGCTGTAGCTGCTGTGGCTGCTGGTGGTGAAGCAGCTGGTGCTGATGAAGGCAAATCTGAGTACGATGTTGTACTTAAAGATGCTGGTGCACAAAAGATTGCAGTCATTAAGGCTGTCAAGGAAGCTACTGGACTTGGTCTAGGTGAAGCTAAAGCTATCGTTGATGGTGCTCCTGCTACCGTCAAAGAGAAGGTCGCTAAGGCCGATGCAGAAGCGATGAAAAAAGCTCTCGAAGAAGCTGGCGCTACTGTAGAATTAGCTTAATAATTTAAATGGTTGACATTTTGGCAAAATTCGCCCATTTGGGCGTTTTTTGTTATATAATTGTCACATGAAAGATTTCGACTACTTACAAGATGGGGATGTTTATCTTGACGCTGCTTGCCAAAGTTTGAGACCGAGATGCGTGATTGATTCTTTGAATCAATACTATGCTGAGCATAACTCTTGCGGTGAGCGTGTAAAATATAAATGGGGCGTCATAACTGATGAAAAGGTGAATGAAGCCAGGGAACTAGTTTTAAAATATTTGGGTTTAAAAGCTAGAAATTATACGGTTTCTTTCACTCTAAATACCACTTTCGGAATTAATCTGATACTTTCGCAAATTGATGCTTCAAAATTTGAAAAGATTATTACTTCTGACATAGAACACAATTCGCCGTTTCTTTCTAGCATCGCTTTTTCTACCCGCACTGGTCTCCCTAGAGAAGTTGTGAGCCGAAATGAAGATGGTTCGGTTAATCTAGATAGTTGCGATTTTAATAAGGCGATAGTGGTGATGAACTGCGCTTCAAATTTTGATGGCCGTAAGTTATTAAATATTAAGGAATTGATTAAAAGGGTCCATAAATCTGGTGGTATCGTAATAATTGATGCGGCACAGGCCATGGCACACTCGGTTGAAATCCTACGTGGAACTGAGCCGGATGCGATTTGTTTTTCTGCGCACAAACTCTATGCGCCTTCACTTGGTGTTATCGTATGGCAAAATGGTTTAATGGAAAAACTAATGCCTTTATTTATTGGTGGTGGGATGGTTGATGACGTGACAAAAGACAACTATTTATTATCTGCTGAGAATAAAGAACACCGCTATACTAGATTTGAAGCAGGCTTACAGGCTTGGGGCGAAATCGTTGCGCTGGGAGAAGCTTTAAAATGGTTAATGAAGCTGCCGAAATCTACTTGGCAAACTCTTGATTCGAATAGTAATGAATTGTTCGACTTTTTAAACTCTTCAGATAAAGTTCATTTGGTAAATAATCAAGCGAATCCCACTATGTCATTCTATGTTGAGGGTACTGATTCGCATCTGCTTGGCAATGCTTTGTCGCACGAAAAGATTATGGCTAGGACTGGTTATTTTTGCGTCCATTATTATTTAGACCATGTACTGCATCTTCCACCGCTAGTACGTTTTTCACTTGGGCTTCATAACCGACCTGAAGATATTGAGAAGGTCAAAAAAGTTATGGAAAAAATTATCTAATAGTGCTAATATATTTATATTATGGTCTGTATAGCTGCTTTTATTATTTTGGCACTCATTGGAGTGTTCGTTGCTGGAATATCAATTTTTAAACCAAAAGTAGGAAAAGCATATCTTAAAATGCTGAAAAAATCTTGGGGTTGTTTGTGGAAGAAAGTTAGATTGCAAAAATGTGAAACTGGGTTTAAAGAAGATGTCAAAAACACTCTACTTTCAAAAATCATGTTAAAGCACCCAAAGTGGGTAAAACCGTTTTCTGTCATTATTGAAATACTATCTATTATTATCGTGGTTGTAGCAGTTTGGGCTATCCTTACGGCAATTAAATCATTGCTGGCACTTTGGGCGCTGGGCTCATGTAACGTGACGAAGCCATCGGCCTGTTCGCTGGGAGCCGAAGTTTGCTCAATCGACGAATCGGAGCCGTCAAACCCAATTGAAGCCACTGGGCGTTGGTTTACTGAGTGGGGTGAAATTTTCGAGGCAATTCCTGATAAATTTAAGACTTACTCTGCTGATGATTATAACTTTAACTATATTAGTATTAGTGGTATTAGCGTGGAAGGATTGGATACGGTTGTTGATATTTTTGACCCCAGCTGTTCAGTATGTATGATTTCATATCGTAACCAAAAATCTGTTGGCTTCTTCGATGAACATAATGTACGTTTGGTGCCTTTTGCGATCCAGGATGCGGATGGAACTTATAAATTTAAAAACTCCGAAATAATCGTGCGTTATATGTTTGCGGCTGAGCAAATCGAATCTGGACTTTCGCTCACAATTATTGATAAGATTTTTACTGAGAAGAACAGCGAAGGAATATCATATCAAAATAAATTTAATGAAGATTATTCACATGATGATGCTGTCAATAAAATCGAATCATGGCTTGCCCAATCTGGCATAGATGATAATGGTATTAATGAGATAAGACAGATAGCCAACTATCCAGAAATTACCGAAAAAATGACTGAAAATAAGAATATTATTGAAAATGAACTAAGAGTTAGAGGTATACCAACTATGATTATTGACGGCAAGAAACATACTGGACTTTGGAAATCTGAATAAATGTATTTTTTACAACAATTTTACCATTACCGATGTAAAAACCGTGGAAAACTTTTTATAAATAATGCTTGACTTTCTTTGGCCCTAGGTATAATATAATATTAATACTATATTTAGACAGGAATGCGAGGTGATGTCTGAAATACCAGAAAAACAAATAAA
>CAMYZY010000034.1 GCA_947304075.1 uncultured Candidatus Saccharibacteria bacterium | reverse complement strand
GTCCTTTCAAAAGTGGAGGTAATACTTATCAACTTAAGAACCATGAAGAAATTCTAAGCCCGAAAGGGTTTCAAAAGCTCGCAATTTCTGCTACACTACGAGTAGTATAGCTGAAATTATAACTTATTTAGGTGCGGTGTGGAGCTTATTTAAAGCCCCAACTGTTTTTATTATATCACACAGGAGAAAATATGTCAACACTTTTTACAGACTTTTTCACAAAAATCAACCAAATATCACCCCTAGAGCACATTTTTACAGAGAAGTTAGCGCCTATTGCGCTTAAGCCTAAAACATTGTATTTTCGTGGCAAATTACCAGAAAATATGTCAAAAAATGGAAAATTGGAGCCACCAAAAACGGTCGCTATCGTCGGCTCTCGTCACAATACGAAGTATGGCGAAGAAATAGCCTTTAAGCTAGCCTATGAGCTAGCCAAACATCAGGTCGTAGTGGTATCAGGCCTAGCCTATGGTATCGATAGCATTGCGCATCGCGGATGCCTTGCCGCCGACGGCAAAACCGTTGCTGTTCTCGGCACCCCAATCAATCAAATTTATCCAAGAGAACATACTTCTCTGGCCAAGGAGATTATCAAAAAAGAAGGCGCCATCATCTCCGAATACGCAAAAGATGCAAAAGTCTACCCAAAGACTAGCTTTTTGGAGCGTAATCGCCTTATCTCTGGTCTTTCGGATATCGTTATTGTGGTCGAAGCCGCCGAAAAATCCGGCTCCCTTAACACCGCTACCCACGCTTTAAATCAGGGCAAAATTATCTTCGCCGTCCCTGGCAACATCACGAGTCCATATTCTCAAGGCTGTAACAAGCTAATAAAACAGGGGGCGTTCCCTTATACCGAACCAAAAGACGTCTTGGAGCTGCTTTTCCCTGAAGAATATACTAAAAAACACCACCGTTTGAAGCAGCAAGAACTCTTCGGCGATACAGATGTAGAAACAAAAATCCTGCAAGCACTAGCCAGTGGTCTTCGCTCAGGCGAAGATATTATGGCGAGCACGCTTCTGCCCCCAGAGATATTCAACGAAACTGTTACTCTGCTTGAGATTAAAGGCAGGATTAAGGCTCTTGGCATGAACAACTGGACTCTCATGTAACGGAGATATACTTAGCATTTTCCTATCATAAAATTTCATCAATTTTATCGGCAATTTCCGCTAATATTTCAGGCAATTTCGTCTTTTCTTCAGGGGTGAATTTCGACAACACAAAATCAATGTCCCCCATCTTCTTCCTAAGCTCGTCATTTCCTGTGCCGACTCTAATTCTGGCGTACTCTGGCGTCCCGATGGCCTTATCTATCGATTTTAGTCCATTATTTCCGCCAGCCACTCCAGTAGACCGATACCTAACCTTTCCAAAATCTAAATCAAAATTATCACAAATCACCAGAATATCAGAAACTGGGATCTTATAATACCGCATATATTCAGCAACCACGATACCGGTATCATTGTAATAACTTTGCGGTTTTATAAAAATTATGTCGTCTTTTCTTCCCCAAATAGCGTTAAATTTAGGTTTTTCGCTCCATTTTAAGTTGTCCACCTTAAAATAATAGTCCAGTGCCAAAAAACCGACATTATGTCTCGTAAAATTATATTGATTCCCGGGGTTCCCTAACCCAATTACTAACTTCATATCCAAATTATACCATAAAAATACCCCGCAATAAGCGGGGTATAAGGTGGGAGTATTAGGCCTTTTTGGCAGCTCTTCTCTTTTTCTGCCTTATAGCTATCATTTTCACGAGCGGATGACGGATTACCTCATCTTCGGTGAAACAAACTTGAGCCACCATAGGGCTATCCATCAGCTGTCTAGAAGCGTATGTCAGCCCCGTACTAGTATGATCTATGTACGGCGCATGAATCTGTTCAATATCGCCAGTGATGATGATTTTACCGTCAGTTCCCAGACGTTTGATCAGTGTATCTGCCTGGCTCACAGTTTGGTCCTGGAACTCGTCATAGATGGCCAGTTCATAAGAAAAATCTCTTCCTCCAGCACTTTCAATCGGAATATTTGAAAACCAATTATCCCAGATCAAGTCTACTCTGGATTTTAACCTAACCTTAAGGGATTTCCTTTCGGGCGATTCTTCGTCGCAGTCCTGAGATTTGCTTTTCTTATCGTAGGCACCAAACTTCTTCAAAGTTTCGAGTTCTTTTCTGAGTTTACTATCCTCCTTCAACAGATAGTTTCTCAAAGCGTTTTTGAGTGGCTGCACGTCCGGATCCATCTTCTCGTCCAAATCGCCAGGCAACGCCCCGAGCTTACTCCTAGAGTCACAAGGAACGACAGTCACACCGATGAATTCTCCATTTTTACAGGCACTATACCCATACACCGTAGCCATGTATGTTTTGCCAGAACCAGCTGGTCCAACGCAAACAACTGCCGCGATGTCAGGATCCATTAGTGCTTCTGCATAGATTGCCTGCCCAGCGTTACAAACACGGATTGGGAAGTTTTTCACGTATTTTAGTTTAACTATTGCACCGCTATATGCGTCATACTTACCAATATGGTCAAAATACGGGTTACAGTTAAAATCGAAATCGCTGGGATAATCCAGCTTATCTTCGAGTTCCATTACGATAAACTCATTAGCGACTAGTGGCGGCTGATTTGGCATTAATTCATTCCAAATTTCTTCTTCGATCCTCTGTGTATTATAGAAACGATAAAACAATTCCTTTGGAACAATTACATTGCGTCTACCAGTATAAGGTTCGGGGTACTTATAACCGTATCGTTCGGTTTTAATACCACGTTCTCTTGCCCGAATCGCCAAGCCATTATCATTGGTAAGTAATGTTACATTGTTGGAAACAAAGTTGCTAACTTGTTCCAAAGATGCAGTCCCATCTATGGGTATACCCTGACATAAAAAGCCTGCAACAATCGTAGTCAAAATAATCTGGCCGTCCATATCATCATCCGAGGGATTAAATGGCAAGCAATCCCTAAAATCCTTATGAACCGGCAAGACAGAAAACAGCTGTTCTCTGTTAGCCACCGTAACCGGTGCTTCCAAATTATAGACAGAACCAATGTCGCAAATCTTACCCTCGACTAAACCACGGATTCTCCTAAGAGCAATTCTTGCAGCTTTGCCACGATCTGAACTCTCGCTTTTAAAAGCAGAGAGCTCTCTGATGACGGCTGTTGGTATTACGATGTGTGCTTTATTCAAATCAATGGTGGGCTCTTCCGGGTTCCGATCAGGAGTACCAGGAATAATATCCACATAGTCTACGAGAATATTAGTGTCAATGATAAATATTGGTCTGTCACCTAGCATAACAACTCCTCCTTTTTAATGTACTAGATACTCTCTAAAAAAAGAGTATATCACTATATACTCCCACCTATTCTAATTTTATCACACTATTTACGATTTATCATTACGAAACGAAAATTTAATTGGCGTGCCAATAAAAGGGTATTCTTCCCTTATCTTTCTCTCCAAAAAACGTTTCCAAGACCAATGTAATAATTCTAAATCATGACCATGCACCACAAACCAAGGTGGGCACACATCCGTCTGGACAATGTATTTTGGTTTAGGCCGAGTATTTTTCAGCCCAGCCGGTGCGTGCGCAACTACCGCATTCACAAGAACCCTATTCAAATCCGACGTTTTCATTTTGAAGTGTCTTGCATCATTTATCTGTAGAGCCAGTTCAAACAATTGCGTCACATTTTCGCCAGTCTCCGATGAAGTAACCAGTACTGGTGCATATGGTAAAAAGTCAAAATCTTTTTCTAGTGCATCTAACAAGAAATCTGCCGCTGTACGATTTCCGACATTTTCTTCACCAAAATAATTCGTAGGCACGCTTGAATCTAACAAATCTGATTTAGTTACCACCAAAACGATACCCTTGCCGGCTTCGACAATTTGTCCAGCCAGTGTTTGGTCTAGTTTACTATGCGGTTCAGTCGAATCAACTAAAAGACAGCAAATATCAGCCTCTTCTATTGCGGCCAGAGTTCGGATTGCCGAGAATTTTTCAATCCCGACCTCGCGTTTGCCTGGTTTGCGAAGCCCAGCAGTATCCAAGATTTCAATTTCCTGCCCCTTATACTTAATGTTAATCCGATTAATATCCCGCGTAGTTCCCTGCTTTGAGCTCACAACAGCTTGCTGTTTCTTACCCAAAGAATTAAACAATGAAGATTTTCCTACATTCGGCCTTCCAATTAAGGCGATTTTTAGCTTATCATGTTCCACACTAATCTTTTCGTTTGGTAATTTTTCAATCAATTTAGTAAAGCCTTGGCCAGTAGTAGCTGAAACATAAAGTATATTTTCCGGTGCGACACCGAGAGCCCTGAATTCTTCAATCGGTAAAGATTCAGCCAAATCGCATTTATTGAGAACTAAATACACAGTTTTTTTGGCTCTTAGTGCATCTTTTGCAAGTCGAGCATCACGATGGTCAAAATATTTCGTTGAATCAAGCACCAAAAGGATAATATCTGCTGATTCCACTGCATCAGCGACTTGTTCTTGGATTGTCATTTCAAAATTGTCAGTCGGATTCTTAAGCCCAGCTGTGTCAATCAACAAAAAAGCATCGTTAACTGTAGTCATCACGTTATCACGCGTAGTTCCTTCTTCGCGCGCGACAATTGCTATATTTTTTTTGGCTAGACGATTAAAAATACTGGATTTTCCAGCATTCGTTTGTCCAACCAAAGCTACAACCGGCATCTTTTTCATATGTATAATTATAACATAAAAATAACCCTTTTGAAAGAGATATTGACAAATCCTGCCGGGGGGGGTAGAATTATTATTAGGATAAGGATTATATGAAAATGTATAATAAAATAGAAACTTCTGGACTAGCTACTTATATGGTCGCTGGTTCTTTTATTTCTATGACAATTCTTTCTGGTTTAGTCTTAAGTTCTAGTTTTGCTTCCGCTGATGATGTAGTTGATCAGATTAATATCACAGTGCCGGTATCATGTACTATATCAGGTACTGGTATGGGTACACATAATGCCAGCATTAGTAATGGTACCTATCAGGCTAATATTGGCAGTAGTACGATTAAAGCTTTCTGTAATGATATGGAAGGCTTTTCTATTTACGCAGCAGGATATACTGGAGAAATAATTGGCGAAACTAATAGTAATAAGTTGATAGGTACATCTGCAAGTGGAAATGCTACCATAGCTACCGGTACAGCTACCAGCGCAGGTAACCCTGATGTTTCTAACTGGGCAATGAAATTAACTGCCGTTACTTCTCCTACTCCAACTTATCCTATTACCATTGCTACAGGATACGATGATTATCATGCAGTGCCTAATGAATACACTAAAGTTGCGACTAGGTTATCTAGTACTGACATTGGCCAATCTGCTGAAGGAGCATCATTTACTACGACTTATGGTGCCTATATATCTAAAACCCAGCCTGCTGATACGTATTCGGGGAAAGTGATATACACATTAGTACATCCAGCAAATCATGTTGCACCAGTAGC
>CAMYZY010000033.1 GCA_947304075.1 uncultured Candidatus Saccharibacteria bacterium | reverse complement strand
CAAAAACTTTGGCGAGAGTATAAAAAAGCCAAAGAAAGAGCTCGTCAGTGCAATGATAGGCTCACTGTTGCTTGGCAAAAAAAGGTTCATTTAAAAGAACGGATTGATGCCGAAGTCGATAGAATGAAAGTGAATCCAGAGCATGAAAATACCTGGAAAAGCTTTCATGATTTTCGGGAGGCAAAATCTGTTGAAATTGCTGACCTGATTAGACGAGCGAACAAAGAGCATGGTTTAATGCTCGAAGAGTTCGATCTAGCAAAGGATCAGGAGCCAAACAGCAGTGCCGCTTTTGCACATAACCGTAAAGGTTATTACCACAAAAAGCAGCGTAATCTCTATAATGAGCAGGTTAAAAAGCTCATTGCAGAGATTGGCGTGGCTCGGGACGAAGCCGAAACCAAGGCTGCAATGAGTAAAGAATACTTGGTTGCTAAAAAAGAGTATGAAGAAGCAACAAGTGAACACAGTATGTTGCTTTCTGAGTACAAGGCCTTGAAGTCTGAGCGAGACAGGAAGCGTAAAGCTTTTGTTGAAGCTCAGAAAAAACAGGAGCTTGTAAAAAACAAGCTCACGGAAGAAGCCGACAAAAGTCGGTTTTGTACAAAGTTTAATTAAGTAAAAGCGCCATTATTTGGCGCTTTTTTTCATGGTGTGGTCGGTATCATTTTCAAGATGATGGTGGTGGTGTTTGGAAATGTGGGGAAAGATGAACTCAAGCCCGATTTTGACGATAATAATGGCAATAATGATACTTACGTAAGAAGAAATATCGATTTGCCAGATTGCATAAATGATGGCAGAGATAAGTACGACGACCGAAATCCAGGTGTCGTTCATTGTTTCGGCGCCAGAAGCGATTAAGACATTTGATTTGATGTTTTTACCGGTCGTCTTAAGATAGTTTGCGAGCAGATATTTGACTGCGATTGATGCGATGAGCACGATGATGGTTGGCAAGGAATAGTCAACTTCTTCTGGTGTAATGATGTTTTTAATTGACAATACGATGATTTCGATACCGACTGCAATAATGATTAATGCAATGATGATAGTGGTTATGCGTTCGATTCTAGCTCGATGTTTTGATAATTCATGATGACTAGCTAGTTTTTCGCAAATAATGATGATGAAGCCGGATATGGAATCGGTTAAGCTATGAACTGCATCAGAAGCTATAGCGAGTGAGTTGGAAAGTAGTCCTACAATGATATTAAAAACTGCTAAGAGAAAGTTAGTCAGAATAAATATATAGCCTGATTTCACGATAGTTTTAGAACGGTTTTTTTCCATAGTTTTATTTTAGCATATTAATTGATATAATGTTATTAATATAAGGAGTAATATATGAAGACAAAGTATTCTGGAACCAAAACCGAAAAAAATCTTGAGGCGGCTTTTGCTGGTGAGAGTCAAGCAAGGAATAAGTACACTTATTATGCCTCTCAGGCCAAAAAGGATGGCTATGAGCAAATTTCGGCGATTTTTTTGGAAACTGCTGATAACGAAAAAGAACACGCTAAAATGTGGTACAAGGAGCTTCATGGTGGCGCGGTTGAACCAACCGAAATCAATTTGGAAGCGGCTGCAGATGGTGAAAATTATGAATGGACTGATATGTATAAAGGGTTTGCCAAGACTGCCAGGGAAGAAGGTTTTGATGAATTAGCGGAAAAATTTGAAGGTGTGGCTGAGATTGAAAAACATCATGAAGAAAGATATCGCAAATTACTTGAAAATGTCAAAGAAAAGAAAGTGTTTTCTAGGGATGGTGATGCGATTTGGGTTTGCCGAAATTGTGGTCACATTGTGATTGGTAAAAAAGCTCCGGAAATTTGCCCGGTTTGTTCACATCCGCAAGCTTATTTTGAAATCAAGGCCGAGAACTATTGATTTTTTCTTTATGTGCTATAATTAGCTTAAGAATAATGAAAGGATTATATGGGTGGAACATCATTAAATAATTATTCGCCGAGTCAGGCGGCGTTTTTGGGTGGTTTTGTGGGAACTATATTTATATCGGTTTGTATTTTTGCGGTGATTTATTACATTATATTTATCATTGCTTATTGGAAAATTTTGGTTAAAGCTGGTGAAAAAGGTTGGAAAGCTTTAATTCCATTCTACAATGTTTATATGATGTACAAAATTGTTAAAATGAAAAGCTGGTTTTGGTATTTGATTGGTATGTCAATTTGTGCAGAAATTATGATGCTGGCTGATGGTTATCCATACGGTGTGAATGCTAGTCAAATGGCAACTTTTGATCCTGTCACCCATCCTATGACTGCAATTGCGATTGCAATGATTTCATTTGTTTCGCTAATTGCTATGGTAATTTATGTTTACCGTACTTCAAAAGTATTTGGCCATGGTAATCTATTTGCAGCTGGACTATTTTTCTTCCCATATATCTTTTTGCTAATTTTAGGTTTTGGTAAATCGGATTACAATAAGAAGAGACTAAAAAAATAAAATTTATATTGGCAAAATAAAATGAGAGCTTTAAAGGCTCTCATTTGTTTCCTAGCTTGGAGCCGACTGTCGGGATCGAACCGACGACCTACGGTTTACAAAACCGTTGCTCTGCCAGCTGAGCTAAGTCGGCGTGGATTAATTATACCATGTTTTGATTAAAAAAACTAACAATTTAACACTTGCATTATGAAAATGCTTGTCCTATAATAAATACATAAACAAAAAAGTGGAGTGTTAAGTGTTTAAAACCAATAAACTGCGAGGAGTTTTAACGTGAAAACACGGAAAAGACGATGTGCTTTATCCCTGTTTTCTGGTGTCTTAACGGCTATCATTTATAGTTTGTTTTTGGCATCAAACGGCTCTGTTCAAGCTATAGCAAAACAGAGTAGTATTTCCATGTCAGTACAAGCTGGCACACTTTCTGCTAGCGTCATTGGTTTGCCGGAAGGTACTTTTGTGCAAACTGGTACGGCCACTTTATCTATTTCGACAGATAATTATACGGGTTATAGTCTTTCTGCTGTAATGCAGAGTTCTACTAGTCTACTTAATGAAAATGACGTAGCGATTCCTTCGGTTACTTCTGCTGTCACTTTGCAGGACTTTTCAACTAGCTCTACATATAATAATAAATGGGGCTTTAAGCCAAGTCAGTATATTTCTTCATCTGGTGGTGTCGATACTGTTGTAAATAATTCCGACTATCTCCCTGCGCCATCTGGGCAGGGCCTTGCTATTGCAAAAACTTCTACTGCGAATAGTTCTTCTGATACCTATACTTTTTCGGTTGGGGCGAGAGTTGATAATACGCTTCCGGCCGGTACTTATTCAAGCACTTATGTACTTGTCGCTGTAGCCAATGCGATTGTCTACAATGTGACATTCGATGACAACACAACTGAGACTGTTACAAGCATGCCAACCCCTAATCCACAAGTCCTCACTATTCCGGGAGGCACTGCCACTGCTGAAAGTTACACTCCACTCAGCAGTGCAGTTCCTACGATGACTAGTGACGACATGTCCTTTGGGGGTTGGTGTGACGTTGCCACGACGGTAGATTCTGAGACGGGTGATTACCTTTGCTCTGGCCATTCTTATCAGGCAGGTGGTAACTATCCAATTGATCAGACGTCGAGTGCTACAAACATCACTCTGTATGCGATTTGGCTAAACGATCCATTCCCGATGGTCTGGTCGCAGATGGGCGCCTGTGAATTTCATGCTGCAACCAACGGCAATATTACTGGTACAGAATGCCAAGATTATACTAGTTTTAAATATATTGATACAGGTATTCCACTATACAGCACAACAAACTTTTCAAAAGACTATGAAGTTCATTTTACAATTGATCATTATGATCCGAGCGAAAATAATGGTTTAGCTGATCAACAACAAACTTTTGTAAGCGACAAATTATCAGAAACTGTTTCGAGTTCACCTTATGATGGAAAAGCTCCGGGTATGATTGTGAGAAGAAGCGGTGACAATATTCAGATTAGGAGCTCTGCTGGACACACTAGTAGTAGTAGCTCTGAGATTTTTGTACCATCCAGTACTACTACTGATATTAGTATTTATAGGATTGACGGTATAATCTTTGCGAGTGTTAATCATGGGGCTTTGCAACAAATTCAGAGTTTAAGTAATTATGACCAACAATTTGGTTTAAACACTTGGTTCGGTGCATATCCTGGTGATGATTGCACTGGTAATAACACGAATGGTATTTGCACAAATGCAATAAGGTATATCGAGGCTACGCTTAGCAATATGTATATTAAATTAGGTGATTTTAATAAAACTATACATACCATTACATTTAATGCTAATAGTGGTACGCCCACAAATACTATCTATAAGGTTATTGATGGCGATACTCTTGGGCCACTTCCGACGGGCGTGACCCGACCTGACCATGTTTTAATGTATTGGTATTCAACAACGGGTGGAAATAATATTGCTTCTCCAGATACGCAACCACACGGAGACATTACTTATTACGCCTCATGGCTAAAAGAAGCAGCCCAAGCAACAATTAGCAATTCTTCCATAACTATTCCTGTTAGCGGAACTGCAACAATCAATGTAACTAATTCGGCGGAGCTTGAGCCCTACACCTTTTCTTCGAGCGATGATACAGTAGCTACGGTTGATTCTACTACGGGTTTGGTGACCGGTGTAAGTGAAGGAACGGCAACGATTACTATGACAGGTACAAAGTCTGGCACTACCAAGACTATTACTGTAAATGTAAGTGATAGCATGGTGAGAGTATCATTTACGACGGGGCAGGGGTCAAGCGTGGATCCAATAGACGTGGAAATTGGTGGAAATATTTCTGAATTACCTATTTCAATTAGAAGCGGCTACACTATAGAAGGATGGTATACTGGTGCGGACGGAACTGGAACCAAACTAACTACTTCACTACCGATTAATAATAATATGACATTTATTGCTAATTGGATAGTGACGACAAATGTGTGTAGGCTGGCTAACCCGTTGGCGTTGCATAAAGAGACTTGTTCTAGATCTACTTCTGGATGTCGTACTACTCCTAATCCAGGATATAGTAATGGCGCTGAAATTACTTATGGTAAAATCCCAACTGATCTTGCAGATCCTACCGAACTCAAACCTGGTCTTGCATACACTTGCGATATTAATGCGGATAATGAATACGATGAAGAGACTGAGAGATTTTACCTGCTTAGTACAACTAGTAATACGGCTGCGTTAGTTTGGTATAAAAATATCGTTGATCTCAGTACAAACTATCCTGCTGCGTATACGCAATTGCCAGATTCTAATACGTGGCGAAATACCAATTTAATTGCGCAAGCAGAAAACAAAGTCACTAGATATATGAAGGCCGCTGAGGTAACTGCGGCTTGTGGTGGAAGTGCCAACGGGTTAAAGACTAAGGTTTGTGAGTATTTGTTGGAAAAGTCTAACTATGCAAATACCAATATTGCAGATGGTATATGGTTAGAAAAAGTTAGTGACGCTTCTAACGGTGGTAGAAGGATTCACTCTGCGAGTTTGGGACTCGGTAATGTAAACCCAAGCGCTAGCGGTAGCAATAACGCTCCACGTCCGGTTATTGAAATATCTTTGAATATGCTTGAAAGATATTCGCCGACTCCAACCGA
>CAMYZY010000032.1 GCA_947304075.1 uncultured Candidatus Saccharibacteria bacterium | reverse complement strand
GCATCTAATTTATGCGCTTCGCTTCAAATAATACCGTCGGTACTGCCGGTGGTGGTGTGAAATCCGTCGGCTTCAAAGGAAAACGAATCCGAGTCTGATATTTTTCGGTCAGCTTTAGTCCTAGCTGGGAAGTGTAATGCCTATCATTATTCAACAATTTCAATGCAAATTGTTTTTGCAAAATCAAATAAATCGCTTCGGGCGGGTTTTCCGACTCAATCAATTTATGCAAAATTGCCGAACTAAGATGAAACGGTGGGTTCGCAAAAACCTTATAATTCTCTTTTGGTAATTCATAATCCATGAAATCCATTTCAATTATCTCAACATTTTCGCTACCTTGCTTTTTTAAATGTTCTCTGAGTTTCAAAACTGCACTTTTGTCTGGCTCAATTGCGATTACTCTATTCACGCGTCTAGACAGCGCGCTCGTAATTACTCCGGATCCAGCACCAATTTCTACCACGGTGTCTCGTTTCTTTAAATTAGAATGCCCAATCAAAACCAACGCCAGTCTCGGATTTCTCAAAAAATGTTGCGACAATAAATGGTTTCTTGACATATTATACGTGTCTAATTCTCTTCCTTGCCGTCTCCACGAGTTTGGTCTTTTGGTAGGCAAGTGGTTTTAAAATCATATCATGAGCTGGTGTGTATCTTAGTTCTTCACACCCAAACGAACGTTTAAATTCCGAAACACCGTAAAACCGATGCGACGTCTCATTTGGCTCAACAATTCCCCATAGATTATAACGTACGCAACCCCGTTTCCTGGCTTCTCGCATCGCTTCCATATGAAGAAGGGGTGCTGCCGAATATTTAGTCCCGAGTTCCGACGAAACTCCATAATGATAACTCGCTTCCGGCCCATAAAAAATCATAAAATTCTGCGCCAAGGTCTCTCCATCTTTTTTTGCCGTATAAATAATGACTTCATCATTAGCGCGAAAAGCCTCAAACTGCTTCTTTAAATAATCGTTCGAAAATGCCACGTACTTTTGTCTTTTAGCGTGCAATTTTTCTAGGTGACAAAACTCCTGGATAGCCGCATCGCTAGTCTCTGCCGTGATTTCAATATCATTTTTGGATGCTTTGCGCAGTTTTCGCCTAAATCCTTGTGACGCTCCAGCTAAAATTTCTTCTTCCGAATGTTCAAGATTTAATACCCCAGCAAATTCCACCGACAAATACATCGGTGCTCTTTTTAGCCCCAACTCTTTCATGAGTGCTAGTGATTTATCAGACAATTCCAGCTGTGGCCTTACGCGCACAAAAGTACAGTTTGCTTTTTTACCCTGCTCGCGTATATCATCAAACACGGCCTTTACGGCTTTTTTATTCTTCCAATCAATAATCGGTCCGCCCGCAATCGCTAAATAAGTCCCCCTTTTCGCCGTCTCTACTACACCGGCATACGCACCAACGACTTTGCCATCGTCCATCATTAGTCGTCGGACGACTTTTTTGCCACGCATAACATGGAATTCATAAAAATCCCAAGACTGCAAAAAATTTGACTCAGAATGCGACTTTATAAACTCATCCCAATCGTTGCGGTTAGTAGCATCATTCATAAATGTCTCCTTTTTTTCCGTGCTCTCTCTACGACCAGATCTTTTAAATAACCAATTTTAGAAATCACTAGATCATGCGCTGGGACATATTCAATTATCTCACCGCCAAACCCAGTTTTAAAGGTCGTGACTCCAGCATACCGGTGATTTGGCTGGCCAGCTGGTGCAATCCCCCACAGATTAAACCTTTTATAGCCATCTTTTTTCAAATCTTTCATCGCCTGCCACAAAAGTGCATAAGCTCCTGGCAGTTTCCGATTTAGTAGAGTAGACGCCGCTTCGTAGTAGTCACCTTCATTACCATCTCTAATAATTAATCCATACGCAATCTTTTCGCCGTCTGCTGTCACCGCAGTATAAATTCTTGCATTATCTCCAAATGCTTCCCTTTCAGCCAGTAAAACCTTAAGTGAAGGCGGTACGAAGCCTTGTCGCTTTGCCGTTTCTGCTTGCACGTGCTGGAATTCTTTAAAAGTCTCTTCCGAATTATCACAACTTACCTTTATTCCAAGCTTTTCAGCTCGCCTAACCTCATAGCGAGTTTGTCTTCGCATATTTGCCAATAACTCTTCTTCAGAAATCGTAAGATCAATCATCACAGTATGTTCAGCCGCTAAATGCATCGGCGATTCAACTAATTCAAAGCTTTTAAGTAGCTTCATGTTCTCTGGGGTTTTAATAAGCTGTGGTCTAATTCTCACGAACACACATTTTTCATCTCTAGCTACCTTTGCAATTTCCGCTAAAGCATTTTTAACATCAGTCTTGCTACCCCAGTCAATTAGTGGCCCGCACGGAATTTCTAAATAGCGCCCTCTCTTAGCATTTCGGACAATCATTAATACGTGGCCCTTTCCGCCAAAATCAAGCGTCAAAGCTTTGTCGCCCAAGAGTTCGTTCATTTTACCATAAGATGGAGATTGCAAAAAATTTGCTTCAGGGTAAGTCATAACAACATTATCCCAATTATTACTCATTTTGTCCTTCTCCTTTCTCCAAATATGGCTCAATTATTGTTAATGCCGGGCCCAAATCGCGCTTGGTGTAATAAATCGGTAAGTTGATAATATGTTCCGAGACATACAAGGCGTTAGGGCATTCTTTTTCTGGGAAATGCACTTTATTGTAATATCTTTCCGGCGATACCGGTTTTTCGTACCATAGCCCACCAAAGTAGTATCCTTTCCTTTGTAGTTTTTTCAATAATTCTGCCCGATCATGTACAAAACAAAAGTCTCTCATCGGAGGCTCGCCACTGCGTCTTAGTTCTTTTAATTTGTTCAAAGCTCTCACGGCTTCAGGTTTGCTTGGCAATCTCTCAATATCCAGTTTGCTATCTGCCGATTTTTCTACGAAATGGATTTTGACCATCATTCGCATGACTGCGCCCCCAATTCCAATATAGGTCAAATTCCTACAGAGTGCCCCAAACATTGGGTAAAATCTCGCTCTTAAGCTATCAGATAGTTTCGGCAATTTAAAGGGCGCTTTGATCTCATGCAATTTTTCTTTTCTAAAGATTACCGCTCCGCCCGAAACCGCATCAATAGACTTGTCTTTCCCAAAAGAAAGTGCCGTTGCAACTCCCACGGTGCCAGCTTCTCGACCATCCTTATACTTTACTCCGGCAGAGTGTGCCAAATCTTCAATAATCATTAAATCATGCTCATTTGCGAACTTTTCAATCGCTTTAATATCTACAGGGTTACCTAGAGTGTTTTGAATAATAATGCCACGAACGCTTGACCGGTCAGTTTTCGGTCCGCTTCGCTCGCGCCCGTCGTTACGGGGCTCGCTCGCTATCTCGCTCCCGTTGTCGCGAATGACCTCAAACTGACCAGCCATCGCGTTCGTGAGAGATTCTATAGAAAAATTCAAATTACTCTTGTCGATATCCACAAACACTGGTTTTAATCCCGCGGCTTTTACCGCCTCATAGACCGCATAGCAAGTAAACCCATTCACCAATATTTCGTCGCCAGGCTCAAAATAAGCTTTTAACGCTAGTGTTAGCGCCGAGCGGCCATTTTTGCATAGCATCGTTTCGCCATTATACTTCCTGCTTAAAAAACGTACCAATTTGTCGTAATCGATTCTTTTGCCAATCGTAAATAAATGCTTGAGCCATTCCCCATCCGCATATTCCGCTGCCATTCCTAGAAAATAATGTTTCACTTTTTTATCCTTTTGACCAAAGTCGTTATTGCTCTCGCTAATCCTTCCGGATCAGAAATGTATGGCGCATGCGTCCAATTCGCATAAAATTTTAATTCCGCCTGCGGCAATTTTTCATACATCGCCGTAGCTTGTCTCGGCGGGGTTGTCGTATCCTTTTTACCCCATAGTATAAATACCGGCGTTTCAACTTTCGCAAAGTCCAAATCTTTGTCCGATGCCAGCATGTTCGCCAGTGTCACTTTCATGTTTTCGGGTGCCCTCGAGTAATCAGTCGAGCCAGTCAAACGATGAAAAGCCTTATCGACTAACGGAATCTTTTTTAATGGTTTCCCAATCTTTGCCACTTTCTCTACGATTTTCTTCTTGGTTGATGGCTCATAAACTCCAGCCGAATCCAGTAAAATCAAATGTTTCAGTTTTTCTGGTTTCTTCGCGCATAGATTTAGGAGTATCCTACCACCGTTAGAATGGCCGAGCGCAATTGCATTGTCTGGTATCTCTTGGTCGGCCCATTTTACATAATCATCGATAGTATAGATCTTTTTCGACGGCTCAGTCAGCCCGGGCACTCTCAACATTCTCACACTAATGCCATTCTCGCGCAAAATTTCCAAAGTATGTCTCCATGGCTCAACCGTATAAGTCCAACCATGAATAATGTATAAATCTGCCACTAGCGACCTCCTTTCTTTTCTATCTTGCACCTAAATAAATCTATCATGAATCAAGCCCCCAACTTTTACGTCTCGCCACTGCCGCCTTTTCACGCCTACAGAGTTTTTTGGCATCCTTTGGGTCAGCTAGGAGCTTCTCGATTACCCATTCCAGGTATTGGCTCCCCTTAAAAATCAATGTTTCGTTTCCGCGAATCCGACGTTTTATGTAATCTAGCGCTTTTTTAGGGTCAGTAGTAGCCACCGCCGAAACACCCAATTTCTTTAGCTCCGGCGCCGTCCATTGCTTAGTACGACGCCCCACCAAAATCACCTTATCTGGCTTCACGTCAGCAATTAACTTTGCGAGTCTCGTGTGTTCTTCCTTTTCTAGAGAACCCTGATCAACAATATCGCCAATCACCAACCATTTCTTTTCTGCATGCATTCTTTTTGCCATATCTAGCACCGAAGTCATCGAAATCATATGCGCATTATAACTACTATCTACAATATCGATTCCTTTTATGCCCTTAAAATATGAACTTCTTCCCGGCGCAATTTTGAGCCCCGAAAAATCTGGATTAAACTTCAGTTTCAAATATCTCATCAAATCTTGTATCACGAATAAATTAAAGGCGATATCTTTCGGCTCTGGATGGTCAAAATGAAAAGTCGTGTCACCGTAAGTAAAATCGGTCGAATCCGGATAAACCACATATTTCTTTAGCAAAGTCTTTTTGATTGGTACCACTTTAGCCTTAATTCCGCTTGTCGCTTCCACCATTAATTTCGAATCGGCATCAATATAAACTCTCTTGGTGGTATTAGCTGGCAAATTAGCAAACTCTGCCACAATCGCTTCCCCCACATTTTCATAATTGCCGTTTTCGACTTCTTTCTCAAACTGCACCACATGCGATAAACCAATCGACACCCATACGGTCACCTCTGGCTTCAACCACTCCGCCAAAAACTCGGTCTCATGCGGCCTTTCCCCGTCAATTTCAACTATGTAAAACTCTTGTTTACGGCGATAAAACAAACCACGAAATGGTGCCGCGATAATCAGCCAAATCCATTTCAGTTTCGTACCCCTTACACCGGTCAATCCGAGCATATCAAAAGGAATCCCAAAAGCCGAATTAGCATCATGCGAATAGTGCGCTTTATTGCCAATTTCGTGCTCAAGCATCGTCATCATCGTGGTCTTACCGGCCGAACCAGTAATCGCAATCACCCTTGGATTCCAGCGTTTAAAGGCCATATTAGCAAAATGTCTGAAATACCGAGCAACATTGAAATACAATCGCTTCTTTATTTTTGCAAAAGCCATACTAGTATTATAGCACATCTTGCAAAAAATTAAATTATATGATATAATAATAGTATAGCTCCGTTTCCGAGCTATTTTATGTACCTTAAAAA
>CAMYZY010000031.1 GCA_947304075.1 uncultured Candidatus Saccharibacteria bacterium | reverse complement strand
TCTGGCAAACAAACTCTGGAACATTTCTCGCTTCGTCCAATCTCTCGTCGACGAAACCGAGCTCGAGAATGAATCATTTTTGACGTCCTATGAGACGGAAAACATGGGCGAAGACTGGATTTGCCGTGAAATTGACGAATGTTTGAAACAGATTGAGCAAGACATGAAGGATTACCGCTTTGCCGAAGCCGTCGAAACTCTCTACCAGACTATCTGGGACAAATACGCCGACTGGTTCTTAGAGAGTCAAAAAATCTTCAAAAACACGCCTCTTCTGCAAAAAACTCTCGAAACGTTACTTATTGCTCTCCATCCATTTGCTCCATTCGTTACAGAGACAATTTGGCAAAATCTCTCTTGGACCACCGGATTTATAGCGAGCACTAGGTGGCCAAAGCAGCTAAAATATGACTCAATCAGCGCCGAGATTTTCGAAAACGTCAAAATGATCGTTACAGAGATTAGGACCACCTTCCAAGCTCTCTCAGATACCGGCACCAGCCAAAAATATGGCCTGTTATATGGTAACGACAGCCTAGTGAGTGATAATCAATTGTTAATCAAGACTTTAGCCAAAGTCCCAGAGATTAATCCATTAGGCGACAACCCCCGTGGGCTCAGATTAGCGCTGGCCAACCACGAGTTGTATTTGGATGTTCCAGCCGAAATCATTTCCAAATTCAAAGAAAACCTGACCGAGCGCATTCTCTCTGTAGGTAAAGAGTTAGACACCCTGAACGCCCGCATGTTAAATCCAAATTACGTCTTAAAAGCTCCAGAAAAGCTCGTCAAAGAGACAAAAGATGCCATTACCGAAAAACAGCGTCTAATTGATCGCTTAAAACAACAACTAGAACTGATTTAAAAAAAAGAGCCTTTAGGGCTCTTTTTTGTTGTATTTATCTAGATTAAAAAGTGGTTTTTTGTCACCGTCAATAATTCCCTGCGCTTCACGCAGTAATTTAGAAAGCTTAGCCTGAGACGAAGCCGAGCCTACGTGTATAGTTCGGACAACTTTGCTTCCCTGTTTATAACAAACCTGCACCCCTGTAGCACCAGAAGTAGTTTTGAATTTTCTGATGTAAGCCATAAGACCATTTTAACACCAAAAACCTTTATCCACCATAATTCCCCATTATTTTTCCACCAAAACATAAGCAAAATGAAAACAAAAACAGAGTGTTGCTGGCAACCGCTCGGGCTAGCAACCGGACTTGACAAACCAAAACGCTTCCGCTAAAATCAAGGTAACAACTACGGCAAGCCCGCAGTTGGGAGTAGTTTTAGCATCCAAAGAACGAATTAAAAAGTCTCCACACTTCAATGCTAAAACAGGGAAAAACTTATCAAATCCAACCGACAAAACTCAAAATGCCGGATATTTTGCATAAGTACAATAATATGCTTATGTTGTCAATAAATTTCACAAAATAATATGATATAATGAATTCAATGGAAATTCCGATCACCCAATCCAAATCTTGGCAAAAACTTCAGGAAGATTTGCATGAAGAATCGATTTTTATAGAGAAGAAAGATTTCCAATTCTTAGCCATTAAAAAGAAAACACCATTCGGTAATTACCTGTATTGCCCCTATGGTCCAGTGGCAAATGACGCTAAAGCCTTTAAGTTGGCCCTGTCATCGTTATTAGATCATGCTAAACAGCACAATTGTTTCTTTATCCGGGTTGAACCATTTGACGCTAATTTCACCAAAAATCTTCCCAAAAACACCAAAAAAACCAAAGATTTAAATCCTAAAGAGACCTGGATTTTAAATCTAGATTCCGATGACGATACCCTAAATTCCAAACTCCCTTCCAGGCTTCTCCGTTATTACAAATCCGCCGAAAAAAAGGGAATTACTATCACAAGGTCACATAATCCAGATGACATTAAACAACTAGTAGATTTACAAAAAACCTTAGCCAATCAAAAGCACATCAGCACTTTTTCGACCGATTATCTAAAAACCGAGTTAGCTCAGCCATTTTCCACTCTGTATCTAGTGCATTACCAAAATCCCGAAACCAATCAAACCGAAATAGTCGCCGCTGGTCTAGTATTTGATGACGAGACCATAAGATATAATTTGCAGGGTGCCCAGTCCGACACCGGCCGCAAACTGCACGCCACCGGTATTTTGACCATACAGCTCATCAAAGATGCAAAAGACAAGGGCCTAAAAGCCTTCGATTTCTGGGGAATTGCTCCCGAAAACGCCCCCAAGAATCACCCCTGGCGTGGCTTTACCGAATTCAAAAAAACCTTCGCCGGTACCCAAAAAGACCATGCCGGCACCTATGACATTGTTTTAAACACGTTTAAATACAAGCTCTACCAGGTGACGCGCGCAATTAATATGAAACTAAGGAAACTGGGATGAATTTTATCACCTTAGACGAAGAAAGATTTACCGAATTTGCGAAAAATAGCCAGCAAAAATCTTTCTACCAAACCGTCGAAATCGCCAAACTAAGAGAAAAAAACGGCTGGACGCCCTATTTTCTCGGAGTAGAACAAAATGGCGAAATTGTCGCCGCATCCATGATTGTGGCAAAACCAGCATTCCTAGGTAAATCCATCTTTTACGCCCCTGGTGGCCCCCTGATTGATTACGAAAATACCGCTTTAATGAACTTTTTCATCAAAAACCTAAAAAACTACGTTAAAACCCACAATGGATACCTTATCCATATCGAGCCGTATTACGAGCTAATCGAACGCAACCGTGACGGGGAAGTCGTAGAACACGGTTTTAACCACAAAAAAGCTCTAAACAACCTAAAAAACCTAGGTTTCATCCGCCTAGCGCACTCTGATGAACCAAAGTATTCCTTCGCCCTAGAAATCGGCGATCAGACCCCAGACCAGATTTTTACCGCCATGAAGCGTAACACCAGAAATCACATCCGAAAAGCCGAAAAAATGGGGGTAAAAGTGCGCGAGCTAAAAAGGGAAGAACTCAGCATTTTTAAGCAAATCACCGAATCTACGTCAAAGCGCCGCGATTTTACCGACAAACCCCTGTCGTACTACGAGCAGATGTACGATTTATTCCATCAAAAAGGCGAAATCAAATTTATGCTGGCCGAAGCTAGCCACGAAGGCAAAACGGTCCCCATGAGTGCAGCTATGTTTATGCTCTACGGAGACGAAATCATTTATCTGTTTTCTGGCTCAGATGAGCAGTATATGCGAGACTACAACGCCCAATACGAAGTCCAGTGGCACATGATAGAATACGCCGCCAAGAACGGTTTTAAGCGTTACAATTTTTACGGTATTCAGGGACTGCCAGACAAATCAAGCAAAGATTACGGCATCTACGATTTCAAAAAAGGCTTCACTGCTGAATCAACAGGCAAAGTCATCGAACTAATCGGCGCCCACGAACTCCCCGCGAACACTGTTTTTTACAATTTGCACAAATTATTAAGTAAACTCAAAAACCACTAAGGAGCAAAATGTCAAAATCAGCCACCCGCGCTCCTCTAAAAACCAAAAATACCATCACCGGCATCATCCTAAAAAACACTCTTACCGTATTTAACCTGGTGAATTTAATTCTCGCTCTGATGATTATCGCCGTGGGCTCTTATAAAAACCTACTCTTTATATTAATTGCCATCGCAAATACCTTAATTAGCATCATCAATGAAGTACGCGCCAAATTAATTGTCGACAAAATGCGCCTGATTTCCGAGCAAAAACCTACAGTGATTAGAAATGGCAAACCATTTCAAATTAGCCAAGAAAACATCAAAAAAGGCGATATTATCGTCAGCTCCCTAGGTGACCAAATTCTAGCCGACAGTATCATTAGAGAAGGCATTGTCGAAGTCAACGAATCATTTATCACCGGCGAGCAAGACAATATCGAAAAACACCCAGGCGACCATCTCATCTCTGGTTCCTTCATTGTTTCCGGCACTTGCCAAGCCGAAGCCGTGGCCGTAGGTAGCGACACCGAGCTAAGTAGATTAGAAGAATCCGCTCATATCATTAAAACCGCCGATTCCAAACTCTTTAGCCTGATGAACAACATCGTCAAATACATCAGCATCGCCCTAATCCCCATCGGCGCCCTAGTGCTTTGGAGCCGTTTCCGCGTAGAAGGCAACGATGTCACCACCGCTGTAACTAGCACCGTAGCATCACTCATTAACATGATTCCCGAAGGCCTGATACTCTTAACCAGCTCGGTACTCGCTCTGGCGACCATCAGATTAAGTAAAAAACAGGTCCTGGTTCAAGATCTCTATTCCATCGAAACACTAGCCCGCGTTGATACCATCGCTCTAGATAAGACCGGCACGCTCACCACTGGCAAAATGACCGTCCACGATTATACCTTAGTCAAAAAATCCTTTGAGCAGGCCCTAGCGTCGATTCTAACGCACCAAATCACCGACAACGCTACCATAAGCGCTTTGAAGCAAAAGTTCCTAAAAACGGCCAAAAATGACGAAATAGGGGACATTCTAGAAACTATCAATTTCTCATCTGAACGAAAGCATTCCGGCATAGTTACCAAAAACGGCACTTACTTGCTTGGCGCCGTCGAATTTATCACCAAAGACAAAAGCATCATTGATAAAGTAAAATCCGCATCCGCCGGTTTTCGCACTCTCGCAGTGGTAAAAAAGCAAGATTCAGATACTTTACTAGGGTACGTCCGCCTAGAAGACGAAATCCGCCCCGACGCCAAGAAAATCATCAACTATTTCTACAAAAACGATATTGATATCAAAATCATCTCTGGTGACGATTTAGACGCCGTTACCAAGATTGCTTCTCGTGTCGATATCAAAGACATCAAAGGTTTTGACCTGTCTTCCGAAAAAGACCACGATTACGAAACGCTCGTCAAAAACTACAATATTTTTACTCGCGTCACCCCAATCGAAAAAAAGCATCTCATCTCCGCTCTCAAAAAACAGGGTAAAACCATCGCTATGACTGGCGACGGTGTCAACGATATCTTAGCCATGAAAGAAGCCGACTGTAGCATCGCCATCGGCGAAGGCTCCGATGCAGCGCGCCGCTCTGCCAAACTCGTTCTCTTAAATTCCGGCTTCGAATCGGTTCCATCCATCATCGACGAAGGCCGCCAATCTATCAATAATCTCGAACGTTCCACCGCTCTATTCCTAGCCAAAACCGTCTACGCCAGTATTTTGGCAGTCATTTTTATCTTCGTCCCCATCAAATACCCATTTTCGTCCCCAGTCGAAATGTCACTCTTAAACTTTGCCTGTATCGGCTTCCCGGGTCTCATTTTGGCCCTGGAGCACAACACCGACCGCATCAAAAACCGCTTCACCCGCAACATCGTCGAATACTCTCTCCCTGTCGGGCTCACTATTTCGATTTCAATGCTCACCTTATCAATTCTCGCCCATCTCAACATTTTCCCGCACTACGATCTCGCCACTACCGCTGTATTTGTGACCTTTACAATCGACCTAATACTTATCTACTGGATTTCAAAACCACTAAATCTACTCCGTTCCTGTCTGTTAATCACCATCATCGGCATTGTGGCCGGCGCCTTTCTCATCCCGTTCTTCCACAATTTCTTTGATTTCGTCTTCTTGACCCCCAATGGTCTTATTGCCACACTAATTGCCATCGCATCGTCAGTCGTTCTCTTTGAAATCTTGCGCTTTGTCATGAAAAAAATTTCCACCCGCGTATTTGATTACGACGACATTTAGTTTTCTAGCGAGATTCTGGGATAAATGTTTAGTTTATACGGGTCAACTGGCTTCACCCCAGACTGAATTTCATAGTAACACGCTGCCGCCACCATCGCCCCGTTATCACCCGAGAGATTAGGAGCAGGGAAAAATATGTTATTGCATTGGCTTGGGGGATTTCGGAGCGCGGCAGCGCGAGAGTTAGCGCCGGCCGCCCATGGCGA
>CAMYZY010000030.1 GCA_947304075.1 uncultured Candidatus Saccharibacteria bacterium | reverse complement strand
GTTTCCCCATTCGATTTTAAGTCGAACGCGTATACCAATTCCGCCACTCGGCCACTCTATTATTATATCACAATTTCACTAAATCAGATAATCAACCATCTTAAAATATAAAAAACAATTATCAGCACAATCGCACAAATAGACGACCAAAACGCCACACTAAATTTCCTACCTTTTTTGACTTTCAAATAAATCTCACAAACAATCGCCACTAGCGCCATCAGCACTGCTACCCCAGTGCAAATCATACTAAGCGCACTCGGAATAGACAAAATAGCTCCCGCCAATCCCAAATTAAAAGTCATACTCACAATTCCACCCATAGCGCCAATAATACTAAGCACCAACCCGCTAATCGCAAAAATCACCGCTCGATTCCCCATCTTTTCACCGTCAGCCAAAATCACGTCTGGATCATTAGACCAACCCTTAACTTTGGTCGATTTCGGCTCCAAAAATGCCATATTAGCCCTATCCGGCTTTTCTTCCGCCAAAGCTCGCACCGCCTTCATCCGCTCAGCTTCAATCCGCTTTGACTTCGCCCACTCTGCTTCCGTCTGTTCGTCCGCCATTTTATTTTCTCAAATAATCTAAAGCACCAGCGGCGGCTATTGCGCCATCGCCTGATGCCGTCACCAACTGTCTCACCGACTTTGTACGACAATCCCCTGCTACAAACACCCCAGGACAAGAAGTTTTACAATCTTCCGAGGCCACTACGTATCCATCACCATTTAGTTCAACAAATCCATCCAAATACCCCGTCGCCGGCACTCGCCCGATTGCCACAAACACCGCCTCCGCATCTTTTGGAATCGAATCATCATAATGGACACTATAAACCTTCGAACAAATACCTTCAAGGTATTTCATTTCATGTATCGCTGTGTTACCGCCACCCACCACCGCAACTGGCTTATTCTTATACAAAGCCCCATCACAAATCGCACAATAAGAAATTGGCCGTTCTCCAACATCTTCTGCTTGTTTTCCACTCAATTTTCTAGGCTCTGTACCCGTAGCGATAATTACCGCACCACAATTATACTCACTCTCATCTGTTACTACCGCAAACTTCTCACCATTCTTTGAAATCTTAGTAGTCTTTTCGTATCTTATTACTGCACCAAGCTCGGTCGCCTGCCCACTAATTTTTTTCATCAAATCTGCACCTGATACTCTGTAGTCGCCCGGCCAATTCTCAACCGATGACGAGTTCACAATTTGCCCGCCAATCACATTCGACTCCAAAACCAATACCGACTTCCCAGCCCTTGCTACATAAATCCCAGCGGTTAGGCCCGCCATACCTCCCCCTATTATTATGACATCGTATTCTTTCATCATAATAATTATATCAAACTTTATTTATCACCGGAATTACAATCGGCGTATGTCCCGTCGCATCAAACAAAATATGCGTAATATCTTCTTTTATCTCTTCCTTTAGCACCTTCATCTCTGGGTCGGTCGATATCGACTTATCTGTTTTTTGACGCAAATAATGCCGAATTTTCCCAATTAGCTCTTCCGAATTATCTAGATAAATAAATGCCCTAGATACAATATCAGGCGTTTTCATCAGATGGCCAGTCTTTTTAGACAGAGTCAGCACTATCACAAAAATCCCTTCTCTTGAAATGTGAATTCTGTCCTTTACCACCGCCTCGTGTACTGGTTGGTCAGCATCATCAAATAGTTTATTGCCAGCATGAATCCTGCCAGCTTTGCGAATCGTCTTGTCTGGCAAAAGCTCCACGATATCACCATCGTCTGATACCAAAATCCGATCGTGCGGAATTCCCAATACATTTTCTGCCATCTCAGCATTATGTTCAAGCATGTAAAACTCACCATGATATGGCAGATAATTGGTCGGATGAAGTCGTGTCACGAATTCCACATGGTCTTCATAGTACGCATGGCCCGACAGATGTAACGGCCCAATATTGGTTAGATGCGTCTTACCATTCTGAATCACCTGCGCCCCTTCACGCAAAAGCCCATCTACCGTCGACACTACATGTGGCTCGTTACCCGGAATCGGATTAGACGAAAACACAATCGTATCTGTTGATTTAATCTTGATATATTTATGCGCACCCGTTACCATTCGATTAAGTACCGCATTTAATTCCCCCTGCGAACCCGTGCACACTATACATGCCTTCTCATCTGGCAACTTTACGATATCTTCCATCTTTACAATCGTGTCTTTTGGCACTTTTATTGATTTAGCTCTGAGCGCCACTTCCACGTTGTTGATCATCGAAAATCCCGAAAATGCCACCTTACGCCCCCTAGCTGCCGCTTCTTTTAGAATCAACTCAATCCTTTGAATCTGTGATGAAAAACACGAGATAATCACCCGACCATTTGCGTAATGATCCATTACTTTACCTAAATTTTCACCTACGTCATACTCTGAATGCGGATGTTTACCCGGCGAATCAATATTCGTTGACTCGTTCATCATCAAATCCACCCCTTCATTCTTCACAATTTCATCAATTCTCTCATAGTCCGTCTGAATTCCCATCGGCTTCGTCTCGGCTCTCCAGTCGCCCGACATATAAATCAAACCGTTTGGCGTACGCACCACTATCGCTGCATTCCCTGGAATTGAATGCAAGGTATGGATAAATTCCACACTAAAATGCTCCGAAACCTGATATTTTTCGTGTTTTAATGGCTCTACTACCTGATAATTCAAATCTGGCTCTTCATCTAACTCCGACATCTGTTTTTTTATCATTCCAATCGTAAAATCTGTCCCATAAATCGGTACCAAATTCCCAAATTTTGGCAGCAAATGCCGACACGCTCCGATATGGTCAAGGTGTGCATGTGTAAATACAATCGCCTTCACTTTAGGCATATTATCTTCCAGATACTTTATATCTGGAATCATATAATTCACCCCTGGATAATCTTCTCCTGCAAACAAAACGCCCATATCTACCACTATCATCTCTGATTTGTACTCTATGATTGTCATATTTTTACCAATACCAAACTCGCCCACACCACCAATTGGAATAATCCGCACTGCATCTGGATTTGGTCGCATCTGTTTTAGCTTTGCGTTCGTTACTTGCTCACCATTGTAGCCATTATAACGTGATTTATTCACCGGCACCCCTATAATATGCTGAGTTGCCTGAGCATTTACGTCTTGAGAAAGCATTCTCTGATGATGTACCATATCACCTTTTTTTACAGATACGGATAAATTGACTTTTCTCTGTTCTGCTTCTAGTTTTGCCTGTGATTTTTCCGGCGAAACCGCCTTTTTTGTGGTCTTTTTAGTAACATTTTTAGCGCTAGCGCCTTTTTTTGCCACTTTTCCGGCCTTTTGCTTCGAAGTAGCCTTACCACCCACTAATTCCGCATCTTTGCCCCCAGGGGCAAAATTTGAGTTAAAATTGCGATTTTGCGCTGATTCAAAATCATCAATCTTGTGCCCTTGTGCTTCTTCGAACTGCTTTTTTATTCCCGGCAATCGTTCCGCCCTAGACTTTAACAGCCGGGCACGACGCTCTTCTTCTTTTAAATTCATAAGTTTCCTTTTTATTACAAGTAATTAGCGATAGCTCTATTATACCAAACTACTTGTCAAAATGCAACCGATTTGGTATAATCAAACTATACAGATTTGACCGACTCTTGAGATAGAGGCGGTTTTTTAGTTAATTATGTAGGTAATTTAATATTAATTTATGAGCATTGAGCAAACCCAAGAAAGTTTTTATGAAATTTAGGAAAATTTGGCTCGCGAACCGTGAAGACAGCCGTGAGTCGAGCAAATTTTCCGTTAAAAATTTCACAAAAACTTTCCTGGCGTGCAGCGAAGCGCGAATGAATTAATATTAAATTACTATAAAGGAGTAAAAATGGAAAACCTAGATTTAAAACAAATGTCCGCCATGGTTGACATTATTGCCGAAGAAAAAGGTCTACCAAAAGAAGCAGTTTTAAACGTCATCGAGCAAGCCATCGCAGCCGCCTGGCGCAAAGATAACGGCGATCGCGACATGAACGTCCGCGCAGTCTTGAATACCAAAACCGGCGAAGCTGAAATTTATGTTGCCCGCGAAGTCATCGAAGATGAAATTGCTTACAACCCATCGACCGAAATTCCACTAAAAGAAGCTGGCAAAAATGCCAAACTTGGCGACATTGTTGAAGAAAAACACCAAGTTACCGAATTTGGCCGCGTCGCTGCTCAGACAGCTAAGCAAGTCGTCATCCAGCGTCTCCGCGAAGCTGAAAACGATGCCGTTCTCTCTGCCTTTGAAGACAAAGTTGGCGCCATCGTTACCGGTACGGTCTCGAGAGTCGAGCCAAAACTCGTCCGCATCGACCTTGGTCGTGCGTCTGGCATCATGCCTCGTTCCGAACAAATTGATACCGACCACTACTCTGTCGGTCAACGTATCAAAGTCCTTATCAAAAACATCGAGAGAAACGATCGTGGCGCTCAGCTTATTTTGTCACGCGCTTCTGCCGAATTCGTCGAAAATCTCTTTCGTCAGGAAGTCCCTGAGCTTGATAATGGTACTGTCGAAATCCGTGGCATTGCCCGCGAAGCTGGTCGTCGTACCAAAATCGCCGTAATGTCTACCGTTCCTGGTATTGACCCAGTTGGCACCTTCGTTGGCGGACGTGGTATTCGCGTCGGCGCTGTCATGAACGAAATTGGTGACCACGAAAAAATCGACGTTATCAACTGGAGCGACAACGCATCTGAATATATTCGTGAAGCTCTGAGCCCTGCCGAAATCATCAAAGTCGACATCGACGGCAAAAAAGCCAAAGTTTTTGTTTCACCAGAGCAACAATCGATTGCTATCGGCAAACAAGGTCAAAACGTTCGCTTAGCTTCTAAACTCACCGGTTACGAAATCAACATTGAGCTCACTAAACCAGTGGCCAAAAAGAAAAAGCAAAATGTCGAAGACGCCTTGCTCTCCGCTCTCGAAGACACCGCCGAAGAAGAATAAAAAATACCCCCTTTAAGGGGGTATTTTTTAACGATATAATTTTTTAACGCTCCAAAGTCCCACGCCAATTAGCATATATGTCTGCCAACCAGCCAGTGCAATCACTGTTGCACCGCCATCTTCTGGCCTAGTCAAATAACCAGTATCTGGTGAATTAATATCTCCATTATCAGTATCCGGAATTGGCGTTTCTGGTTCATCATCCGTTTCATCTTCTGGTTCATCTGGAATCAGTGCAAATACACCATATTCATCGCATTCTCTTTCTTCAGTACAAAACTCTGCCTCCGAAAAATCAATAAACCCATTACCATAATAATCATCCTTACCAGTTTCACCTAGGTCAACTGCTTTCGAATTCAAAAGCCTCATTACTTCATTAAGAGTCAAATCACTATTAAAACTCAGAATATTTGCGATTGCCGCTACAACATGTGCCGCAGCCGACGCAGTACCTTGATCTAAAATCGTAGTTTCTTGACCTTCGGCACCATAAGAAGCATTTAGCCCCAAGATCCTCATCCCAGGCGCCACATAATCGACATACTCATTATGATTAGAAAAATCAGCGATCGTCAAACCTTCACTAACCGCACCTACGCTAATGGCGTTATCATAGCTTGCTGGATAAAACACTTCGCCTTCTCCATCATCCCCAGCCACGCTCACCACTATAGCACCAGCATCAACCGCTTCATCGACTTTTTCTTGCATCGCTTCCCATATCATATGATAGATTTCACCCCAAGTGTACTGCTCATTAAAAGTCGTTTCATCTTCAAAATCTAGACTCATTCCCGCACTTACTAGAATCACGTCCGCACCCTGGCTGACTGCATAATCCATTGCTGTTCTTAAATCTCCTATTGTAAACGTTCTATTTTCACTTACCCGAATCATCAAAAGATCTACATTACTTGGAGTCCCTTCCGCAATCGTACTAATTATATGCGTTCCGTGGTTCACATTATCAACCATGCCATCCGGGCACGCAGCTACACAATAACCTAATAAGGTTCTCTCTGGAAAAGTGTCTCTAAACAAAGCTTCATTCACTCCAGTATCTATTACCGCTACTAATAATCGCTCCACATCATCCTTCTCTTCAACTGCAGAAATAACTTTATCTAGCCCCATTGCTTCAATCCCCCAAGACATAAACTCTCGTTCATTCTCAATCGCCGAAGCACTTTGGAAATCCAATAAAACTCCTCCAAACATTAAAAAACTAATAATTGTATATATAAAAACACTTCTCACTCTAACCATAAGTTCATTATATTACATGAAAAACAAAAAGTCCACCCTTTCGGGCGGACTTTTTATAATTTGGCACCTTCCTAGTTTCCCGC
>CAMYZY010000029.1 GCA_947304075.1 uncultured Candidatus Saccharibacteria bacterium | reverse complement strand
GGCTGTATCGCAATAACCTTAAGAAAAGAAATACCAGAAGCAAACATTTTTGCCACAGATATCTCAAATAAGGCTATCAGGATTGCACAAAAAAACGCCAAAACTCATGACGTCCATATACCCTTTATTATATCACACTTATTAGAAAATGTCAATTTTACCCCAGATGTAATTGTAGCAAATTTACCTTATGTCGACGAAAACTGGGACTGGATAGATAAAACGGCATTAGCGAAAGAACCTGAAATTGCACTCTACGCCGATGACCATGGATTAAAGCTAATTAAAGAACTAATTAAAGAATCGGCTTCTCGTGAGATTAAATACCTAATTCTCGAAGCCGATCCTTGCCAACATCAGATGATTAAGAATTTTGCTAAATCCAATCAATATAATCTTAAGGAAACTCGAGGTTTTATCCAAGTCTTTACTTTTTATAAGCACCCAGAGTCACATTAACTGCAATTTCATTACCTTCACGTATCACAGTGAGCTGAACAGTGTCACCAGGCTTGTATTCACCAATCAAATCCGACAAAGTACCAGAAGTACCAATCTTTACTCCATTTACAGCCGTAACAATATCTTTATCTTTTAGCCCAGCCTTAGCTGCCGGCGAATCACTAATGATTGCCGAATAAGATGCAGAACTATAAAGATACTCACCTGCCGAAACCGGCAAATTATAAGCTTTGGCAATTTCAGGCGTAATCTGTACGGTGTAGACACCTAGATATGAGCGCTCTGCCTTACCAGTTTCAATCAATTGTGCCAGCATACCTTTAACAGAAGAAATCGGAATAGCAAAACCCATATTCTCAGCAGTAGAAGAAGTAGCCGTGTTAATACCAATCACTTCACCCGCCGCATTGACAAGTGGACCACCAGAATTACCCGAGTTAATCGCAGCATCGGTCTGAATCATGTCTGTCAAAGTTTCAACATTGTATCCAGTTCCATCTGAAGCGGTTACCGAACGGCCAGTCCCAGAGATGATACCCGCCGTAACAGTATTCTGATATTCCCCAAGAGCATTGCCAATCGCAATTACCTGCTGACCTACCTGGATAGTTTTTGAATCACCGAGAGTCGCTGGTGTCAGATCAGAAACATCATTAATCTTGAGATAAGCAACATCATCGAGTGGATCAACCGCCACTACGCTAACATTTTCGTAAGTTGTACCATCATCCAAAATTACTGTAACTTTATTGGCACCATTAATCACATGCTTATTGGTAAGAACATAACCGTCAGCGGTCGCGATGATTCCCGTCCCTGCCGCTGTAGAAGAATAATCTTGTCCAAAAAAGTTTTTAGTGGTGGTTGATGTCACAATCGAAACAACGCTTTTTGAAACCTTATTTGCAATGTCAGCGATCGAACCTTCAACAAAATTCGCCGAATTACCATCCGTACCATCATTTAAGAAAGTAATCGGTGTTGATGACTTCTGATACCCCATATAGCCAAGCACTATACCAAAAGCGCCAAAAATAAGAGCAATCACTGAAAAGATAATAGCCAATTTATTGCCATTACAACAGCACTTGTCTTTTTTCTCCATCTCTGGAATCTTTACATCAACAGATTTACCCACTTCGTTTTCCATATTTTTCCTTTCCTTATATATTAAATATTGGATTACTAAACAATAATACAATCACACCGATTAAAACTGCCCCAAATAATACTGGAGTTAAAATGTGTTTAAATCTAAAATCTTCTTGATACTTCACAGTAGCTTCACGTACACGATTATAAACAAAGGCAAATATCGTCAGAATAATCGCAATCTGTGGAATTCTTATGCCAGAAGAGCCAAATGTGTAAATAATAGACCAAGAATCACAAAGCCAAGCGATTTCAGCAAACACCAAACCACAAATCAAAGTAGTTAAAGTAAAATCTTTATCATCACTTTGCGATAAAACGTGACGGCTACAAGCGTAGCCCACCAAGAATTCTAATAATACAAACACAATTGAGTTTAGACCCGCTGTCATGATTGCACAGGCCGAAGAACCTAAAAACACAGCAATTAAAGCTTGGATTAAAGTCGCATTGTCATTAGATAATGGCTTAATCACCAAAAGCCAGACGCAGTAAAATACTGCTAAAATAAGATGCACCGGCAAAAACGCACTTCCGGCATAATAAGATAATAAGACAACGCTAAAACCAACAATCAAATCTACCAAATTAGACTTAATATTAAGCCATAAGTATCTAAGCCTAACTGCAAAGATTCGCCATTTCGAGACAATTACAAGGAGTAAACCCAGAACTGGACTCCCAGAAAGCACCGTAATTAGCACCGAACCAATACCGAGCAGTAAATTTAAAAATACATGCACAAAACTGCTTGCAATATTTCTAGATTTTCGAGCTAAAATGTAATCTGCCATATAATCTATTATAGCAAATTTCCTTAAAAAAACCTGAATATTAGAATAATCAAAATAGAAACAGAAAGCCATGATATAATAGGGGATATGGAACCGAAATTTTTTCAAAAACATCCCCTGTTAAAAGATATCCTAAGTTTAGGTTCATTTATTATTGCGGTAATTATCGGCACGATTATTTTAAATACTTTCATCTATCGCTCATATAACGTAGTTGGTGGCAGTATGGAAAACACCCTTCACCAAGATGACAGAGTAATAGTAAATCGCGCCGCAGTATCATGGTCGCATTTTTTAGGGCAAGAATACGTCCCAGAACGCGGTCAAATTATTGTATTTTTGAATGAAGATGAACAAAAAGTCGAAGAATACAAAGAGCAAGGTATTAGCAACCCGATGACTTGCAGTGTGCCATCAAATGTCAGCGATCAATACATTATCAAACGTGTCATCGCCTTCCCAGGTGAAAGAGTCGTGGTAAAAGACGGCACTATGACAATTTATAACGAAGAACATCCAGATGGATTTGTTTACGATGATGAATGGCGAAAATCCGAAACCGACGGTCCCAAGGAACACACATCAGGAGAAATTGATATTATTGTTCCAGATGGCGAACTCTTTGTGTCAGGCGACAACCGAGAAGGTTCCAACTCATGGGATTCGCGTAATGGTCTAGGCACTATCCCATATTGCCGAGTTATCGGCCCAGTCATTTTCCGACTCTTCCCATTTGATAAAATAAGAGGTTTCTAAAACTAAACTTCACCAATTAGTTTTTTTGATTCAGATTCCGGTAATTCTTCTACGTCTTTTAGTTTTCGTTCAATCGAACGAGAGGTCGTCTTCGCAGATTCAATCTTGTTAGCAGATTCTTGCAATTTCTTTTGTACACCTTCCAGTAAATCGCCAAACTTTCCGAATTGAGTTTTTACCGCACCCAAAGTATGCCAAACATCGGCCGAACGTTTTTCTATCGCCAAAGTCCTAAAGCCCATCACTAAGCCATTTAGCATCACAGGTAAAGTTGATGGAGACGCAATTGTAATTTTATATTTCTTTCGAATATCTTCAGAAAGACCAGGTATACGGATAATTTCAGCATACAACGATTCAGTCGGCACAAACATTACCCCAAAATCAGTAGTCATAGGTGGTTCAAGATACTTAGTTGAAATCTTTTTAGCTTGTTCTTTTACATCATTAGCTAAAGCTTTTTGATATAAAGCAATATCAGATTTGCTCCCACTATCATATGCGGCAATGAGTCTAGAATAGTTTTCTACAGGAAATTTAGAGTCAATCGGAAGATAAACATTTTCATCTTTCCCAGGCATTTTAATTGCAAATTCAACTCGATCATTAGAACCAGGTTTTGTCACAATGTTTTCTTCATATTGAGATTTACTCAACATGTCACCAATTATTGCGCCGAGTTGCACTTCTCCATAAATCCCTCTTGTTTTTACACCCTCCATTACTTTTTTTAAATCACCAACTCCAGTAGCTAAATTTTTCATTTCACCAAGTCCTTGATAAACTTGAGTAAGCTGCGTAGAAATGGATTTAAAGCTCTCATCAAATCGTTTTTCTACTGAAGCCTTTAGTTTTTCATCTACCGTTTCTCGCATTTCTTCAAGCTTCTTCTCGTTTCCCGTCCGCAGTTGCTCAATGCTTTTAGAATTGCTATCTTGCAATCTTTCCAGGTTTTCGCTGATTTCTTTTCGATTTTCCCTAAAATTACGATCAATCGAAGGATTAATCTTACCAATCTCACCTTCCATTCTGATTAATCGCTCATTCAATGCATTATAATCAGCGGAATTATCATTATGAGAGTTTTTACGGACGAGTAAAACAATCACAACAATTAATAAAATAATAATCAAAACTGAAATTACAATAAACACTATATCCATATGCATATTATAGCATATTACTCTGAACCATTTTGTTCTTTAGATAAGGCATATGAAACAGCAGCGCCAGCAGCAGTAGCAAGGACGCCAGCTGTTATCACGCCAGCCGCAGAAGAAGAATCTGCTTTCTCGCTAACACCAAGTGGCTCAGCATAACTATCTTTTGAATCATTAAAGATTGTACTATCTAGTATATCTGAGTTATTTTCGATGTTTTCAGTATTATTATTTGCATTTAGAGTATTAAGATTACTCACAGGAACACTTTGTGGACTACTTTGTTGTTGTGATTGAGATGTAACAGTCATTGCTGCTCGGAAATCATCAATCAAACCAGAATCCGCATTTGGATGATGCATATACCAGTCATAAATATTTTGATTAGTCAAAACATAATCCATCATGTAAACAAACTTTAGATTGTTAGTACTTGATTTTTGCTTATAGTACCTAGTTCTATCATACAGACCAGACAAATTTGTCAGACCATACTCTTCATATCTCTGTTCATTAGGCACACCAAGAAGTCCCTCAAGAAGATAAATCACTGTACCAGTTCGGTCTGCCCCTACGCGGCAGTGAATATAAACATTCTTAGTGGTATTTGTGTTTGCAATGTCAGTCATTATACTAGTCACCGCATCCCAGGCTTTCATATAATTGGAATTAGGCCTTTCCTCATCACCAGAAACATAATCAAAGTCATAATGAATTACATTATATGGTTGATAATCAGATAGACGAGTATCACCACTATAATCATCGCCTACATTATACTCTGTCGTAATTCCAAGATTAGTTAGTTCCGAGGTTGAAACATTTTGCAGCTTCTCTCCGCGGAATATTCTACCATAAGCAAGAGTGCCAGTCACGGTCTGATTGCCAACAGTATAAGTTACTGGCAATCCACCAATATCACGCGCGTTACGAACGACGTCCATATCAACCCAACGAGTACCAGTACTTGAACCGTTCGAGACAGCCGTCACATAACCATATACTGTACTGTCGCTAGTTTTCTCCCAATAATAAGTTTGACCTGGTATCATATTATGAATGACGCCATTATTTGCCTTAGCATAAGCCACTACAGCACCCTGATCATCATTAAGTCGGACGGTGAGAGCCGCGCCAACTCCAGTATCATACGCATCTGGCTTCGAACAATCTACATTTCCGCTCGTCCAAGCAGATAAGGCAGAGAGCGGCTTTACTGCATCACTATTTGTGCCGTTAGCAGTACTAGTCTGGATAAAGCATTGATTATTGACGAAATTGTTCCGAACCGCAGTCCAATATTGTAGTTCCGAGAGCTCCGAAGTATCACCCCAAGTCGAATTATTAATAGTAGTTGTATCCTTATGGAAGGTTGCGATATTTACTGGACTCTGTGCCCACTGAGCAGATAAGGCCTGATAGCCACGAGTGGCATCATTCGAGACATCAAATACTACCGGAGTATCTGGGTCGGCTACTACTTCGACTTCAATCGTCTTAGTTAGGCCAGAGGTCGTACCAGTCATAATAATATCAACTGTACCTGCACTTACACCAGTCACTACGCCAGTCGAAGAATTAACGGTAGCAATCGATGAGTCATCAGAACTAAATGTATACGCCTCTATTGAAGCTGAATTAGTGACTTGGATAGTCAACGTTTGACCTGCCATGACAGTTAAATCACTATTACCAATTACGGCATTTGTCACATCTAGAGGCGTAGGCGCAAATGTGTATTTTTCAATCAATTCATATGGCACTACGATAGTTGGGCGAACCATGCTAGAACCCGATGCACTTGTACTAATATGACGATTAGTACTACCCGAGTGAATGCGATATTGGGTTGTATCTTCTTTCATTAGCCATAGCGCAGATCTACCACCACCATCGTAAGCGGTATGTTCCATGAAATAATCACAACCTAATAAAGCGTCAGTTGCACTCATTTGACTAAGAGTTTTGCCACAAGCCGTAGCAACCTCATTTCGCGTCGAAAATCTTGCGGCTTTTCCAGTCTCTTGTTCAATTAAGCCAGGATTGTCCCATGCTCCACTAGTGTTTGCCGGAAGTTCCGCAAGAGCAGCTGAATAAGTAAATATACTATCATTAGACGTGCCTGCAGCCCAAGTACCATTGTAATAGCTATTCCAAGCCACCAGTGCTGAAT
>CAMYZY010000028.1 GCA_947304075.1 uncultured Candidatus Saccharibacteria bacterium | reverse complement strand
CTTTACCGAAGAACAGGCGGAAGAGATGTTAAAACGGGCTTTTCAGGCAGGCGTCAAAAAGATTATTTGTATCGGAACTTCACACCAGGATTCTTTAGCCGCACGAGAATTTGCAAATAGTCATCATGATGTTTATTGGACATACGGCATACACCCCGAGGCTACAAGTGAGTTTCATTCGGGGTCGCGTCCGGCCGGCCCATCGCCATGGGCGGCCGGCGCTAACTCTCGCGCTGCCGCGCTCCGAAATCCCCCGAATCAAAACTCACTCGTAGCCATCGGTGAGATCGGTCTGGATTACCATCATGATAATGCAAGTCGCAAGATGCAGATAAAGCTCTTTGAAGAAATGTTGCAACTGGCGGTAGATAATGATTTGCCGGTTTCGTTTCATGTACGAGAAGCATTTGAAGATTTTTTCCCAGTGGTGGCGAATTATCCTAATGTTCGTGGCGTTGTGCATTCTTTTACTGATAGCAAAAAGGTTTTGAAAAGAATTTTGAATGAAACAGAATTCTATGTCGGCGTAAATGGCCTTGCTACATATTCAACTTTGCCTTTGCCACCACTAGAGAGAATTTTGCTTGAAACAGATGCGCCGTTCTTGACTCCTGTGCCATTTCGTGGTATAATTAATGAACCGGCCTATATCCGAGAGATTGCCAACTGGCTAGCTCGGAAAACAGGTGTAGAGTTCAAAATTATAGAGAAGGAGACCACGAAAAATGTCAGAGAATTATTCCGAATTTAAGATACCGTCTTTTGCAAAACGCGAAACCTATAATTTTGCAGAATCTACTAATGAAGATTTACTCATCTATGAAGAGCTAAATGCTATTGCCCAGGAGATTGAAAAATGTCGCTTAAGAAATTGCTAAATTTTGATTTTTTACCAAAGTATCCTTTTAGCCAGAAATCCGGCTCTTATTCGAATAAACTCTCCTATGATGATTTGATCAACGCTGAAGCGGAGCTAGGGCGCACGATTTTTGGGCCAATTCCGTCAGGATATCAGAGAGAATTCTTTGAAGCTAAACAAAACGTCTGGATTTGGCATGAGAGTTTTATGGATGCCAGTGGCAAAATTAACGACACGACCATAAGATACGAAGTGCGCCCAGCTGGGGTGTACAAAAAAGCGATTGGTGGCAGTTATGTCAAACTTCAGGGTGAAGAGTTGGATAATTTCCGCAAAGCCGCCAAAACTTACCTTAATCTTGTCAAAACAAAACTCTATTGCTAAAATGGAGTTATGGACGACATTTCAAAAAAAGTCACTGCGGAAGATTTGGCTCAAGCATTTAGTAGCGCACAAGCTATTGACACGCAGCCTAGCGACGAAAAAGAATCAAAGACGCCAAAGCCCAAAAAATCAAAGAAACTTGGGTGGTCGTTGGCTGTTTTTGTAGTTGGGATTTTAGTGCTGATTTGTGGAATTGTTTTCTTGGTGCTTGACTTTTTAAAGGTGCCAGATCTAGCGGATGGTGATTATTTGGTGTCGGCAGATGAATGGATTTTGAATGATGGCACAAACTGCGCTAACGCTGAGTCGCTCGAAACAAATTGTTTGCCGAGTGTAATCTGGAAATTTACCGAAATTGGCAAAGGCTCTCTTACTACTAACGGTCACGTTAATGATTACGATTTTGTTTGGGCGATTAAAGACGGAAAACTTTTGATTGAGACAAATTGGCTTTATGATTTGGAAAATGAGTACGAATACCAGCTAGACCAGCGAGAAGGAACCTTGACCTTAAAAGATGGCGAAAAAGAAATTGTGTTTACTGGTCAATTTACAGATAAACAATAATATGTTATAATATTTTTATGATATACCTTGACCATGCGGCGGCAACCCCTGTCGATAAAAGAGTTTTGGATGCGATGAAACCGTATTTTACGGAAGATTTTTTTAATCCTTCGGCGGCTTATTTGCCGGCAAAAAAAGTTGCAGCTGATTATGAAAAGGCCAAGGGAGTGATTGCGCATGCGATTGGCGCCAAAACGTCTGACCTTATTATTACTGCCGGCGCGACCGAAGCGAATAATTTGGCGTTTACTAGCTTAGGGACAGAGTCTATGTTTTATTCGGGGTCGCGTCCGTCCGGCCCGTCGCCACGGGCGGACGGCGCTAAATCTCGCGCTGCCGCGCTCCGAAATCCCCCGAATCAAAACATAAACTCTGTCCTTTATTTAATAACAGAGCATGATTCGGTTCGGTGCGTGGCGGAGCAATATGGTGGTCAGCCGATTAAGGTGCTACCTAGTGGACTCATTGATCTTAATGATTTGCGGGCTAAGATTACCGATGAAACGGAATTAATCTCGGTGGCGCTGGTCAATAATGAGCTCGGAACGATTCAGCCACTAGCTGAAATCGCTGGAATAATTCGTGATGTAAAACTAGATAGATTGAAGCGGGGAATCAAAACACAATTACTTTTGCATTCCGATGCTTCTCAAGCTTTGAATTTGATAGATTTTAACGTGGCAAGACTTGGCGTAGATTTGTTGACTCTGAATGCGGCAAAGATTTACGGGCCGAAGGGAGTGGGGGCTTTGTATGTTTCTCATAATGCGAAGCTCCGTCCTTTGACTCTGGGTGGTGGGCAGGAAAATGGACTTCGTTCTGGGACAGAAAACGTTCCTAGCGTGATTGGTTTTGCTAAGGCAGTGGAGCTTACTAAAGAGCATTTGAATGGAAACCGCAAGAAATATGCCACGTGGCGCAAAACTTTATTATCAGAATTACAGGGGTACGATTTGATTAACAAAAAGCATACGCTTGACAATTTCGTAGTAATATGCTATAATAGTATAGATGCGGAACGATTAGTGTTCCTTCTTGAAGAAAAAGAGATATATGTAGCGACCGGAGCGGCCTGCGCGGCTTCTAAGGGTATACGTTCACATGTATTAAAGGCAATTGGATTAACCGATGAACAAATAGCTGGTTCTTTACGTTTGACTCTTGGTGAAACTAACGATGAAACGCAAATCCATGAAGCGGCGAAAGCCATTAACGAAATTGTTAAAAACGAATACCAAAGAATTAAGGTTTCGTCACGCTAAACTCGTAAATCGTCGCGCTTGATAAATCTTTTGAACTATTTACGCCAGAACCACTCAAGATGATGGTTGCATTTTCGAGACCGTCTGGGATATAGGCCATCATATTAGTATCATTGCTGCTAAAACTACTAGAACCCGAGCGGACTGGTGTAAAGGTCACAGAAATGCTTTTTAATATTTAAGTTTATTCATCGTCATACGGGAGCATGCCACTGATTACACCTTGAGTAGTAAGGTAGTGCTTGAACATTTCGAGCGTCACGCCATATCTTTGGAGATACGAGGCTTCGCGCAAGCGCAAATCATTAAACATTCTAAGTGGAATGCCAATATCTGCAAAGTCTTCATAAGTATATAGATTATCTGGATTCGATAGAAATTCGTTGCGAGCTTCTGGCCACATGATATTAGTGTCGGTAAAGCCATAGAAATTGGAAGTAAGCGTGAAGCCATCGGTAGTTAGAATATCATTGGCGACCACATTATAGTATTGACTTGATAATATGTGGTACACATATGTTTCTTCTTCTACAATTTCAATGCTTTTAACCGCAACGGCGACAAGTTGATCGCCTTCAACTTTGTAAATTACGGTACCCGGGTAGAATCTCGTAGAATCTTTGACCGAGATAAACTCATTGGCATTGACATCGAATACGCCATGCCAACCAAAGGTGCCTAGAGTTGTGCCGTCTTCAAGAGTTGCTAATTGATAATACTCTTTGAACGACTCTTTTTCAATACGAGCTGGATGCATATAATCAATGGTGCCAGTTTCGTGATTCCAAACTTTTACAAGGTCGCTGTATTTGATATCTTCAATAGGTTTGGTTGTTTCGTTGCCATTTTCGTCTAAGACTGGGATTAAGGTACCAGCAATTAAACATGACTCTTCTAGGGTGGCAGAAATCGTGATATTGCCAGAAGCGTTGCTGATGGAAACTTTGTAGTTACTTGTGCTGTATGTGAAGCCAGTATAAGATTTTCCGTCCATCGTAACCGTAATATCGTTTTTACTGCTTGGACGGACGTAGCCGCTGTTTGCAGTGATAGTACCTTCCCAGTTTCCGCCTGCTCTTACAGTGTTTCCAGACGTATTTGACATACCACCATTAGTAATGGAATAAGAAACACTATAAGACCAGCTTAGCGATGCGTCTACTCTTGATGCTGGGCCAGGATTTGAATTGGCATCATTAATATCGGATTGTGACGCCGTGTTTCCTTCATCATCAAAGCCAACCACGATAAAGTAATATGATCCATCCGACAAACCAGTGAAAGTATATGAATTAGTTAAGCCGCTGACGGGAATCATATTGCCACAAGTAGAACCAGAGCACTTATAAATTCCATAACTTGCTATACCAACATTATCAGTGCCTTCCCAAGTCAAAGTAGCTTCGCCGTCAACAGTTTTGTTCCTGGTGATAGCTACTCTACTGATGACTGGCGCTTGGTCGTCAACATACGAAGAGTCCTTGTCGACGGTAATTTTAACTTCACCGACGTTTGAATAAGTGCTGTTGTATGAAATCGTGATTCCGGCGGTTGCGGTTTCCGAGGCAAATTTAGCTCCGCTGGCTTTTTTCATGAAGAAAGTGTATGTATTTGTAGCTCCTGCTGCAATAGTTTGAGCACCTAGTGGATTTCCACTCGAATCGACAATTTCAAAATCAGGATTAAGCGAATTAATCGTAAAAGTATTAGATTCTTCAAAAGTACTTTCTACGCTGATTTGGAATGAAGTTAAAGTATTGTTTCCGGAAAGATCACCGGTATTACCACCATAAAAACTACCAACTATGCTTGGGGTGGATTGGCTAACCGGTTCGACTTCTATGCCGCCTTCTGCACTGTGCTCACCTGATACATAGTCGGTGCTTAGAATAATATTAAAGGTGACTGAGCCGTTTTTGCCCGGAATAGTATCGCCTGCGGAAATACCGCTAAGTTCGTAAGAAATGTCACGCACTTCATTTGCCGATATCCTGAGTCTCAAATTAGAAGTGGGTGGAGTGAAGGTATAATTACTTGGAGTTGTATTAGTGACAGTCAGTTGATATGTCGCTTGGAGAATACTTGTATTATCTAAACCACCCATAAAGGTCAAGTCAAAGTCTACACTACCATCGCTATTGACCGTTGGATGCGGCGTTCCGCTAACATTAATACCAGAAACATAACTAACGGCAGTAATTTTTACATCACCAGTTTCACCCCAAATCGCATAAAGCATTGTGGCGTTAGACTGGGTAGGCTCTATAGTAATCGTGTTGGTACTACCCGTAGGGTAAGTCGGAGTAGTCACAGTTGGATCTGTATCCCAACCAAGGAAAGTATAATATTCGCGAGAAGGCACGTTGTTTGGCAACGTAATGGTAGTATCGGTAGTGATAGTCGTGCTTTGGTTGGTCGGCATATTTGTAACTGTGTCGATACCAGCATTAGGATTATAAGTTATTGAATATTGCGGATTATTTACTACCGCAGTAACAACAAAAGTTTTGGTGTAAGTGCCTGCTACGGTATCAGACGATGGGTTGACGCCAAAGGTCATAGTTTGGGAGCTAGTACCAGAACTGTTGTGCGAACTAATAGGTAGAGTGTTTGCATTTGTGGGTGCAGGAACGAAATTTGTACCATCCATGCTAATTCCATAACCATCGGTAAGATTGCTGGACGTAACACTGCTAGAACCTTGTGGTAGTGTGATGGTTGGAATAGTTAGAGTGTTATCACTTGTATTAACTAAATCTGTAGAATTAGTTGAGTTAGCTAGTGCTGCCGTATAACCAGTATAGTTATTTGTGGTTACACTGACAATTTGAGAAGATGAACCAAAATGATTGGGCATTATATCGACAGGGTTTAAGGTACTCAAACCAATGGAGATAGTAGGCGCTGTGACACCAAAAACTGGCGTTCCAAATATTACTTGCCCGCCTAGTAGAGTCATGATAATCAGTAATTTTTTGGCTGATTTTTTCAGCCGACCCACTGTGACTCCATTTTGTCTTACCTCCGCGCATTTTCACTCTTTGGTCGTTTTTTTATACAACAACAGGACGTAATGCGCTTATTTTTATTGTACCACGAAATATATTTCTTTTATAAACTTTAGTGTTTTATTTTTGGGTCAATTTATGTTATAATATTATTTATGAAAACTGTATATGTCGGTATGAGTGGTGGCGTAGATTCTTCGGTGTCGGCCTTGCTTTTAAAAGAGCAGGGATTCAATGTTGTTGGCGTATACATGAAAAACTGGTCTCGAGATTTGCCTGGAATGAAATGCCCGTGGGCGGAAGATTTGGCCGATGCAAAAAGAGTAGCGGTAAAACTCGGGATTGATTTTAAGGTTTGGGATTTTGAAAAAGAATATCGGGAAAAGGTCGTGGATTATATGCTTGATGAGTTTCGCAAGGGAAATACACCAAATCCAGATATAATGTGCAACCAGGAAATCAAATTTAAGCTGTTTTATGAAAAAGCAATGGAAGCAGGGGCGGATTATATTGCCACTGGGCACTATGCCAAAATAGGGTTTGAGCCTACTCATTCTTCAGCTGGACTTGAATTTTTAAGCACGTCATACGCTGGGACGCGGGCAGAACCGTCCCTTCGGGACGAACCTGTCCGGTCCGTCAGGTATATACGTGTTAAAAATTCAAATCAAAATCTTACGCTTCAGAATGAGCAGGCTTCAAACCCATTATTGCTTAGAGCCATCGATGAGAATAAGGATCAGACATATTTTTTGTATCGGATTTCTGATGAAGCATTGGCACATACGATTTTTCCAATTGGTGAAATGAAAAAACCGGATGTTAAAAAACTTGCTGAAAAAAATGGTTTGCATAATGCTTACAAAAAAGAATCAATGGGGGTTTGCTTTGTGGGCGAAGTGGGAATGAGAGACTTTTTAAAAGAATATATCGACGTCAAACCGGGTGAAATCCGTGAAATTGAAAGCGATAAAGTACTCGGATACCACGAAGGTGCGGTTTTTTATACAATTGGGCAAAGACACGGCTTGTATCTTGATGGTGAAAAAGGCGTAGTAAACGAAGGCTTGCCTTATTATGTTGT
>CAMYZY010000027.1 GCA_947304075.1 uncultured Candidatus Saccharibacteria bacterium | reverse complement strand
TACATTTGACTATCTTACCAAACTATGCTATAATATATAATATATTCAGTACTTTTACAAAAAAGGGGGTAAAAACATGGATAATGCTGAATATTTAAGTATTGCTGAAGATTTCGCGATATCGTTCGCGAAAAGCCGAGACTCTAGAAATAGAGAATGGTGTAAAAAGATGTACCAGAATATGGCTGACATCTGGCCTTCTTCTCCTGAAGGGAAAAAAATCATTGATTACGAAAAATCTAATCCCAACACAGGGTTAGACACGTATCCCAAACCCTACAGGATGCCGAAATTTGCAGCCTGGGACGACAAAGGTCGCATCGTCGATCAGTCGGGTTGCACAATAAAAACCGATACCAGTTATGTTTGCTGGAAAATCAGAGAACTAACTGGCGCATGGTTAAATAATGGCACCAAAATCAAACCCGACATTAGAACGATGGAAAACCTGTTGGCCGAAAATGGTTATACCAAAATAGCCAAAAGACCGACCAAAAAACATCACTACGTCGGCATACCAAAAGCCACTTATCTTTCGGTAGATGAGGCCATAAACAATCTTCCACTCGTCGTCTGGTTTGAACACGAAACCAGTGACAACAGACAGGTTCGTGTATCAGCATATACGGACAAACATTACAAGTTTTGGTTTGTGAAAGTCGATGATTATAAATGGATAACCATCGATTAAAATCAAAACCCGGGCCGCACCAGTTGCGGCCCTTTTTCTTCCCCAAATATTAGTCTAGCTAGCCCTTGCCAATTTCTTCAGAGTATGATAAAATAACAGGTAATTGTCTAATAATAAAGGTATAATATGAGTTTTTCAATTTTAAAGCAAATTGGTGACGCACAAAAAAAGAAAGCCGTAGTCGATGTTCGCTCCGGCGATACTGTCAAAGTCACTCAAAAGATTAAAGAAGGCAACAAATTCCGCTCTCAGACTTTCGAAGGTGTCGTTATTCGTGTAGATCGCAAAGAATCCCACACGGCTCGCATCACCGTCCGCAAGGTTACTTCTGGAGTCGGTGTCGAGAAATCCTATCTCATTCACTCTCCACTGGTCGAAAAAATCGAAATTGTTCGCCGAGCCAAAGTTCGCCGCAACAATCTTACCTATCTCCGTGAACGTTCCGGTAAATCCGCCCGTCTCACTGGCAAAGATTTCGACCGCAATGCCGTTAACGATACTACAGTAGACGAAGAGCCGGCAAAAGAAGCTAAAGCAGAAGAAGCTGAAGCAAAAGAAGTCGAAGAAGTTAAAACCGAAGAAGCTCCAGCCGAAACTACCGAAACTGCCGAAACTCCAAAAGCAGAAGAAGCCTAAAAATGTCAATCCTTGGCATTGACGAAGTCGGACGCGGCCCCTTAGCGGGGCCGCTTGTTGTGGGCGCAGTCATTTTACCCGAAACCGAACGCGACTGGTTTGCAGAACTAAATGACTCCAAAAAGCTCACCGCAAAAAAACGCGAAGCATTAAATTCCATCATTCTCCAAGAATCCGCCACTGGTCTCGGCTGGGTTTCCGCTGACACACTCGATAAAATCGGCATTTCCGAAGCCTTAAAACTTGCCACTCGCGAAGCCGTGAAGTCAGTTCAATCACTTCACACGCCTTTTTCCCAGATAATCATCGACGGAAAAGTCAATTTCTTAAAAGGCACCAAACTCGAATCCTACACATCTACTTGTATCAAAGCCGATGCAAAGTTTAAAGCTGTCTCCGCTGCTTCCATTATCGCCAAAGTCGCCCGTGACCATTACATGATAGAACTTGCAACAAAATACCCCAAGTACGGCTTCGATCAGCACGTCGGCTATGGCACCAAATCGCACGTTCAGGCCATCTATCAATATGGTCTCTCACCAGAGCACCGCAAATCGTTCGAACCCTGCAAATCTCTCTCCGGCTTCACCAAAGAACAAAAGTCACTCAAAAACACCACTTCTATCGGCAAACAAGCCGAACAAGCTGTCGCCGACTATCTAACAAAACACGGCCATACTATCATAGACCGCAACCACAAAACTTTCTTTTATGAAATCGACATTATTTCGACCAAAGACGACAAAATCTATTTTACCGAAGTCAAATATCGCAAAAACTCTACCCACGGCTCCGGTCTCGATGCCATCACGCCCACCAAATTACAACAAATGCAATTTGCAACCCTAAGCTATCTCAAATATCAAAACACCAAATTCAAAAACTTCCAGCCCCTTCTTGCAGCCGCTTCTGTCTCCGGCAATCTCGCTCATCCAGAAACCTTAAATCTCACCTGGTTTCCAATTATATAAAAACCAAATATCAGCCCTTTAAGGCAAGCTTTACTCTTTCTTCCACAGACAAATCTGCCGGCACTTTTTCTAGCGCCGCCGTCGCTTCTTTTAAAGGGAACCCTAGCGCCATCAAAGCATCCAACGCTTCGTCCGGCTCATCCGATTTCGTACTGCCATATTTTACTTCCGTCGCCCCATATCGACTCGGAATACCCACCTTGTCACGTAAATCTACAATCACTCTCTCTGCCGATTTTTTCCCAACACCTGAAGCCTTCGCCACGAAACTAACATCACCATTTGCTATTGCATTTCTGACTTCTTCTGCATCTGCTAAAGACATTATCGCAATTCCCGCTTTTGGTCCCACTCCTTGCACCGAAATCAAAAGTTCAAACAACTTCTTTGCAAGAAGCGACGAAAAACCATACAACTCTTCTGCATTTTCCCGCACTTGATGATAGGTATAAAATTTTCGTTCTTCACCCAGTACACACGCTTCAAAATCCGGCACCGGCACTAGCATCTCATACCCCACACCAACTACATCTACAATTATCCCGTTTGTGCCAAATTTTTCCGCTATAATTCCCTTTATATGCGCTATCATCTTTTCTCCTTTCTACTATTAGAAAACTTATACTTCTCTGTTGTTTTGGTTGAATACAAAAAACTACAAGTAATAGCCACCGCTAATGCATCTGCAGCATCGTCCGGCTTAGGTTTTTTATCTAAACCAAGGTGTACTCGTACCATTTCCTCTATTTGCGTCTTTGTCGCCGCTCCATATCCAGTTAGTGACATTTTAATTTCATTTGGTGTAAATTCAAAAACTGGTAGCCCCCTTTGTTCTGCTACTAATAGCACAATTCCCCGCGCTTCCGCCACCACAATACCAGTTGTGATATTTTTTGCAAAAAATAGCTTTTCTACCGCTACCATCTCAGGTTTACATTCATCAAATACCTGCACCAAAGAATCATATAATTCTTTTAATCTAGCCGGTATTGGCGCATCAACTTTTGTCGTCACCGCTCCAAAATCTAGTGCCCTTGCCGAAGTCCTTCCGCTCGTCTCAATCAGTCCAAACCCACAAATGCCGATTCCTGGGTCAATTCCAAGTATTTTCATTTGACGTACCTTATCAAAGTTTCACGCAAATCTTTTGCCGGAATCACAAATTTATCATGCACAGTCGCTGGCCCAATCGCGTTTAAAAAGCCTAGCTTTTTTGCTTCCGCAATTCTCTGATCTGCCCTAAATGCCGAACGAATCTCACCACCCAGTCCCACTTCTCCAAATACCACATATTTTTCATCCAACTTTCGCCCCGCCACCGCCGAAGCAATTGCCATACATACAGCAAGATCCGCTGCCGAATCATTCAGCTTCATCCCGCCAACTACATTTACAAAGATATCTTTGTCAGATAATTTCAACTTCGTTCGTCGTTCCAATACCGCAATTAGCAAATTCAATCGATTAATATCAAAACCCGAAGCTGTCCTTTTTGGATAGCCAAAATTCGACTTCGTCGCTAGTGCTTGAATTTCAACCAAAATCGGACGATTCCCTTCAAGCGTCGCCAGTATCACCGAACCATCCGTATTCGTCCTTTCAGCTAGTAGCGCCGCTGATGGATTCTCGACTTCCTTTAGCCCCGTATCCACCATTTCAAAAATCGCAACTTCATTCGTAGACCCAAATCGATTCTTTACCGCCCTCACTGTCTTAAAACCACCATATCTATCGCCTTCAAAATTCAGTACTACATCTACCAAGTGTTCCAAAACTTTCGGCCCCGCCAGAGTGCCGTCCTTTGTTACATGCCCAACTATTACCACCGCCGTATCAGTTGATTTTGCTGCACGGATAATTAAATTTCCCGAATTTGTTACCTGTGATACCGTTCCCGGCGCCGAAGACAATTCGTCCATCGCCAAAGTTTGAATCGAATCCACAATCACGAAATCAAATTCACCCGTCTCGATTGTTTTTGCAATATCGTTCGCCGAAGTCGAAGCCGCAAACGACAATCGCTCACTTTCCGCACCCAATCTTAGAGCTCTTAATTTTACTTGCCCAGCCGACTCTTCACCCGATACATACAACACATTATGTTTTTTTGCTACTGTCGCACATATTTGCATCAATATCGTCGATTTACCCATTCCTGGCTGACCTGCCAGAAGTAACACCGAACCCATCAATATTCCGCCACCTAGTACCGTATTTAAATCTTTAAAATCAGTTAAGAGTCTTGCCTTCGCATCCGATGGAGTAATCGTCGATATTTTTACATATTTTAATTTTTTTCCAGACGCAGAACCTTTCGCTATTGCCGACTTCGCCCCACTTGCTGATTCCACAATTTGTTCCACCAACGAATTCCATGCCGAGCAATTCGAACACTGCCCGACCCACTTCGCATAAACCGCCCCACATTGTTGACACACGAACTGGTTTTTACTCTTCATGTGTATCATTATAACAGAGTTCTATAATCTTGGAGCTATTTCTCTCACATAAACAGCATTTAGTTTTGCAGAGCTCGAAACCGAAGCATCATTTGTACCCCACAAATACAACGTAGTATCATAATTCACTATCTCGGCTGGTATAATTGAATTCGCACCCTTTGCTGCACCATACGTTCGATTCAAAGTTAAAGTATCCGTAATTATTGAACCATTAATTATTAACTGATTTGAATTTTCTCTTGAGTTTATATCATCATTGCGACAAGAATTAATATTTCCTTCCGAAATTAACACCGCATCAATCCTTGTCACGTTACAACCAATTATAATGTCACCTTCACTATAAATAACCAGTTTCGGAATATCCGAAAATGTGCTATATCCGTCTTCGTATACAATATTATCATTGATAGTTAATGATTTACCACTTACTTTAAGTGCCATCGTTTTTCCTTTTGGTATAACGCCCTGAATTGTTTCATTTGGAATAGTCACTTCTCCAATCAACTCTTTATAATCTATATCCGGATCCTGACCACTCGCAAATCTATTGATTAATACGCTCTTATTTAGAGTAATCGACGTCTGATTTGTGCCACCAAATGCGCCAACATATCCACTCGAACATTTTTCATTCGCAATACTCAGTGTACTACGTAAACAATATTGAATACTCGTCCCGTCTACATTTCCGCCCGGACCATAATTAGCAAGATAATCACCATTTCCAGAATTATCAGAATTATAACTTGGCCACAAGGTTCCATTATCATCCAAAGCAAAACCAGTTCCCGCTCCGCTTGCTAGTCCACTAACTCTACCAGCCGCCACAATATCTAATTCTCCCCACGAACCAAATACTATATACGGATTTGTATTGACCAGTCCATATTCATTATAGCCGTCCACATGTTTCTTACCACTAATCGGAACCGTCACATTATGTGCAGAGAAAATACTTCCACCCCACACTTGCATACTAGGACGCTTTGCGACTTTATAACACGCTTTTTCAGAATACTGCCAAGTACCACTATAATTCTTATCCGCATAATTACGTTCATCACCACTATTGGCTGGGAAAACTGCCGATCTTAAGCATATTTCTGTCCCCGCATCAACATCCGGAATCACGACATTAGTTGTCTTTGTTATATCTTTCACTCCATCAATTTCATAACCAGAGTTCAAAGTGCCACTTGATGGAGTCGTCTCAAAACATCCTTCAAAGTAACATAATTCAAGTTTCCATTTTGCATTTCTGACCACCGTCGCATAAGTTCCACCCGTTACAGAATTTTCTCTCGGATTGACATCAATCGCATATTTTATTTTTACATTCTCACCCGCATAAAGCTGATTGCCAGCATCTTCATCAATATGAGTATCGTTAACGAAATTATATGGAACTCTTACATACGCTGCTTGCTCCTTTGCTTCAGTTTGGATTTGCCCTACATTTAAATCATCCATTGCTACAAACGTTACTTGGCTGGCTGTTGTCTTAGTTTCGTCAACATTATTAAGTTTTGCCTTGCCAGTTAGAGAAGACCCAGCTTCACTTCCCATCACTTTATGTTCTTTTATCGATGAACGTCTCGTCATGTCACCAGCATTAAATTTATAATCATCACTAAACGAAGGAGTAATACCTATACTAAACATCGAAAACGCATTATTCCAACAACCCGTGCTCTCATCACGACATGAAGCAAAACTTTCATTAAAAAGTGTGCCCAAAATATTGTCATTGTTTACTTCGTTAGGATACAAAGTCGCATTCCCATCAATCATAATTTTCTTTGATTTTATATAATACGTATATTGAAGCACCGGATTGTAAGTCGCTCTATAAAATACATCATCATTCGGTTTTGCATAAACTTCTTTTTGGTAATTATTATATGCAGCAATATCTTCGTTTCTCACTTTAATATTTATAAGCGAAGCGTCACCAGATTCTCCGCTCGGCGATTCCGGCGTACCCGGATCTGGCTCTGGTGGCTGTGCATCACCCAGTGCAGAAGCACAAATTTCCAGACTAGCTCTTCCAGGAGAAACACTGCTATTAGTCGTATCGAATGATAATTTATTACATACTACCATGCCTGGATACAAAGTCACTTGCCCACTTTCATACACTACGGTATTGTCGCCATTTGGAAAAACTCCTTTTGCCAAATTACCATTATCCGGTATCGAACGCGAAGAAGCATTGCTGGTTAAATTTGAAGTTCTGCCAACAACGTAATTTGACGTCCCATAATCACTCTCACGTCTCATTTCCTGTTTAAACTTAACTTTACAACCATAAATTGGTGAACAATCATATATCGGCACAGTTACAGTTTCACTCGTATTGCGCCAATCAATCGTTCCACTCGCCGCACCAGTCAAAGTTGACTTACCTTTAAAACTTGTATCTTTTGCTTTTGCACAAACTTTAAGTGTTGTTAATGTTACATTATTCACTTCACGCGGATCGAAATTTAGAAAATAGCAAACCTGCTCACCTGGCTTTAATAATTCTTTCGCTGTATAAGTATCACTGACACCAGTACTAATCATCGTCCCTTCCAGACCTGGCGCAAAAGGGCTACCTGGAGTCGTTACCACACCGCCAACACTCTCAGAATTCTTTTGTCTGGTAACGCCATATACGACTTTACCATTATTCAACTTGTTTCTCAGTGACAATTTAAATGTCGCATAACAACCGCTATCTTCACAATCAACATTTACAGTATCAGCCGTTTTACTGTTATTCTGCCAACCCGTACTTGAATGGCTCGCATTTTCATCCACCGATTCCCCCGCATAAACTTCCGCCAAACCTTCATTCTGATATTCCTGTGCAAC
>CAMYZY010000026.1 GCA_947304075.1 uncultured Candidatus Saccharibacteria bacterium | reverse complement strand
GCATTTATACCATAATACACCCAGCTATTCTGGCCATTCACAGACAGCAAACAATCTCCCGTCAATGTCCCATGATCTTTTTCGTTTAAAGTCGTCGGTTTAATCAAATAATCATCAAGTACGGTCGAAATCGGACCATAAGTTACTCCATTATCAACGCTCGCCTCTATGCAAATCCTTGGTTCAAATCTACTTGTAGCCGTAATTGACCGACCATTACATGTCGCTAAAACATTTACGCTTCCAAGTAACACACTAATTAGACAAAGGCTTAAAAAGAGCACACTATTAAAAGCTTTACTGCTCCCTAACAAAAATACTCTTTTTGTCCCCATATAATATATATTATCATAAACGTTTTGAATTTTCAATCAAATTGTTGTCGAAACCACGCATCTGCCGGTCCCGCAGTCATGAGCAATACTAAATAACCATCTCTCGAATATTGTCGTAATGCTTTTGCCAAATCATCATTTAATTCCGCCACTTCTGCCGCCTCATTATTCGACAAATCCTTAATAAACTCACTTGGCTCTATCACCGCCAAACTTTCATTTTCTCGCGTTAAATAGGTCGGCAACCAATATAATTTATCAACTCCAACAAACGCATCCTTGTACCCAGCTCTTACTTCATACTGTCTTGTATTTTGATGTGGTTGATAAACCACCACCACACCTTTTTTCTTATCAATTAAAGCCTGTTCTTTTGCCATTTCAATCGTTGCAATTATTTCTTCCGGATGATGCGCATAGTCTGTATAAACTCCATCATTAATTCGTTCAAATCTTCTTCCTATACCAGGAAAACTGTTTATAATTGAAATTTCTCTTTCCGGTTTTAAGACCTGGTCAATTCCTCTTTCATCATTACGGTCTTGTTTTATTCTCATCACCGCTTCACCCGCCAAAGCCGCATCAATTTTACGCGCCTGTCCAGGCAATTCAAACTTTTCCGGCGAAAAACTTAAAACAGTTTCTCCATTTCGTAGTATTTTGCCAGCATCATATTCTATCAAATTACTACTCTGTTTCTTAAATTGTTCAAAAGCTTCCTTATATTCTTCTGGTGTTTTATAAATATCTGGGTGATCGTAACTTACAAAAGGAATTACCGCAAGCCAAGGATGATATTTCAAAAAGTTTCTATCATATTCGTCAGCCTCATAAACAAAATATTTATCACCTTCATGATAAGACCCTGCTGGTGCAAAACCTAAATTGGTCCCCACAATATAAGCCACTGGTAGTTTTTCTTGTAGTGCCGCCCAAACAATCATGGCCGTAGTAGTCGTTTTGCCATGCGTCCCAGCTACTGCCACCATTTTAAGTCCCAATTTCTCCACTAAAAATGCCGTAAAATCATCTCTTTTTGTACATTTTATTCCACTTTCTTTAGCCAGCACTAATTCAGCGTGTTTTTCTGGCAAAGCTGAAGTATAAACAAACCAATCAACCCCATCCTTCATTTGCTCACGCAAGAATTCGCCGTCTTGTTCACCAATAAATACATCAATTCCGGCATCTCTTAACTCATCATAAATCGCACCTTTTGATAAATCCGAACCGCTCACATTAAGCCCTGCTGCTTTTGCCATCAAAGCTAACGGCCCCATGCCGGTTCCACTAATCCCGGAAATATAAACATTCATTTTATTATTTCTCTCCCTTCTTCGGTATATTTTATCTCAATTTTAATATGTTCTTTTGGTAATACATCTGCAATTGATTCACCCCATTCAATTACAATAATATTTTCCGCATCATTAATATTTTCAATTAAATCATCTTCCATAAGCCCAGGCTCCGGTAATCTATAAAAATCATAATGAACTAGCCTTCCCCCATCCGGCAACGCATAGGACTTCGATATCGTAAAACTCGGACTCGTTACCGCTTCCTTTATGCCCAAACCTTGAGCTAGCCCTCTTACAAACGTCGTTTTTCCTGCACCAACATCACCAACTAACTCAATCACTGCTGGCCTAGTTAGGTCCTTAGCAAAATCCCGCCCAAATTCTAGCATCTCTTGTTCAGATTTAATATTCATTATATAATATTATATCATGGATTTATACTTGGACACATCTACCGATACCACCATTCTTAAACTAAACGATAAAGAATATTCCCACACTTTTGGCAATACTTTAGCCGAAAGACTTTTAAGTTTTATTAATGACAGATTAAAAGAAAATGATAAAACCTGGAGCGACATCAAAAAAATTACATTTATGTCTGGACCTGGCTCTTTCACCGGACTACGCATTGGCGCTAGTATCGTTAACACTTTAGCTCACGAACTAAACGTCCCTCTTTATGATCATCATGGCAAAAAAAATCCAATCATCATACCAGACTACGGCCGTCCGGCCAACATCAGTAAGCCCAAAAAATAATTATTTCTTTGCTTTAATAAAGAATTTCGCCATAATAACTGTAAAAACCGAAAATACGATTAAAACTGCGCCCTCAATCGTCGCCATGATAATCAAACCTTTTGTGCCATTTGGTTTGAATATCGCACTTTCGCCAAGCGGCGCCACATAGGAAGGATTGTTTGGATCATAAGCTACACTAATTTCATCCGAACCATCTTTTGCTATCTTTGTATCCGTAACCGCCAAATTCATTCCCATGAATCTAACGTTTAAGGTTGATTCGCTCGCATCTCTATCTGCATGGAATATTCTAACAATTGAACCGTCTTCCTTATTAATGGAAACACCAGTGTATGCAAAATCTATTCCATCAACCGAAGCATAGATATCGCCATTGTCATGAATAATAAATGCACCAGTTTTAGCATCATGAATTCCACCCATATCAACAACCAACTTGTTGCCAACAAACACAAACGTATCATCATCTGCCGTTATTTCAAAGTATTCCCCGCCGCTCAAAAGTGGTGTAAACGGCACCGCAAAATTCATCGTAAACAAATGGTTATGTCCATCTTTATTTACAATATCACCATTGCTAAACTCAGCATCGTCTAGTGGATAAAAATCTTCCTTGTAAAATGCAAACTCTGCTCCATCCGCTGAATAATTGAACTTTAGAGTTCCAGCATAACTTGCGCTTTTTCCATCCACCACCGAGAACCAATGTGTCGTATCAGAAAGACCGCGATTTGGGAGTAGCTGTCCACTACTAATTATCGGAAGAAACGTATCGCTTAATTCAAACCCAACCATTCCACTTTCAACCTGCTTGTTATGATAGTCACAACTCGTCCATTCAAATTGCCGACTTTCAAGAACATTCTTCATCGTATTATCATAAATATTTACACAACCATCGGACTTTTGATCATAATATAATACCGGCACCGAAATCGCCCGACCATCCATAACTCCCGCACTAGCTAAAATCGCCGTAGGAGTTTTTGATACCGCAATATCAGAAATCTCTTTAACCGTGTTTGATAAACTAAAAATCGAAAGAAACACCGCGAGCACAAAACCTGCTAAGGCTATTGCCCCCAGTGTCCTAAACTTCTTTAAATTCTTTTTCTTCATGTTTCCTTTCTTAAGTATAAGCCTTTTTCTAACTAAAATCAAGTTAGTCTCTATTCCGCCTCGATATATTCAATTCCAAGACTAGCATCAGAAAGCACTCCTTCGCTAAATGGCTCCTTATATGCTTGCATTTTTTCTTCTTCAATCGCAAAGTTTTCCAAGTATTCATCTAATATTTCACTCGTAATTACACCACTTTTTTCTAGTTCATAATCAAGTTTTACAGTATTAGCATCATCATCAATCTCGTCCTTGTCCGGTAAAAACCCCGGTCTAGACCTATCCAAATAAATATCTCCCGAATTATGATAAATAGCAAGCGAAATACCAGTTGTCGATAATGCCACCAAAATAGCAACTACTCCCATTATTATAATGTTGCGTGCGCCACTTTGTTTTTTTTCGGCATCGTTATCCATTTATAAATTCTCCATTAAGCTTAGCACTAAGCTTTTTTGCTTCGTCATAAGACCAGAAAGTTTTGCAACATCTTTAGCCATTATCGCCCGTTTTTCTCTCACTACCGTCAGTTTTTGGTAAAAACTTTCTGTATTCTTTTTACAGTCTATCAAAGTCAACTCTTCCAAACTTCTTTGATAATTCACAAAATCATCCACAAAAGCTATTTTTGCTGCCACAAAATTGTTTTGATTTTCAATAAAATCTACATCCGAAATACTATTCTCTACTAATCGTACGTTTAATGGCACAATATATTTAGTCAAAACTCTTTCATACAACGCACCAAGATACACTCTCACCCTAGAATCGTCTACTTGCAACTGTTTCAAGTCTTCTTGAATTGAATCGCATTTATTTTTAATCAAATTACTTTGCCCTTCCGAAATTGCCATCACATTATAAACCGGCAAAAAAGCCAACACCATAACAATAAATACAATTATCGTTTTTCGCATATCTAAATTATAACATACTTGTTTTTAAATCTTAGTCGCGCTTTAGCATCACCGTAAACGCTTCGCTCGGAATATCAATTTTGCCAAATCTCTTCATGCGTGCTTTGCCACGTTTTTGCTTTTCAAGTAATTTCGCCTTTCTGTCTCTATCGCCAGTATGAATTTTCACCGTCACGTCTTTTCTATATGCTCCAATTGTTTCCCGCGCAATAATTCTCGCTCCAATTGCCGCCTGAAGTGCTACTTCATAGTTTTGTCTCGGAATAACTTCCTTTAATTTCTTAGTAACTTCACGCCCAATTCCATCCGCTTCACTGCGATGCGCCATCACCGAAAGTGCATCCATTTTGTGTCCACCCACCAAAAAATCTACCCGCACTAAATCTTCTGCTCGGTAACCATCAAGTTCATAATTAAACGAAGCATAACCCGAAGTTGCCGATTTTAATTGATCATAAAAATCCGTCAAAAGATTCGCCATTGGCGCTTCAAAATCAATCACTGCCCTAGATTCTATATACGACACACTTGTCTGATGCCCACGTTTCTCATTTATTAAATTAAGTACATTTCCAATCATTGATTTTGGCAAAATAATCTCACCTTTTACCCATGGTTCTCGTATTTCTTTAATTTCTGATGCATCCGGCAAATCGCTCGCCGACTTTATTTCAATAATCTGACCATTATTCATCACTACTTCATAATTTGTCGACGGGTTCGTCACAATTAAATCCAAATCAAATTCTCGTTCAAGTCGCTCTTTGATAATGTCCATATGCAATAATCCCAAAAACCCAATCCGAAGCCCAAATCCAAGCACTGGCGAGTTTTCTGGTTCATATCTGAGTGCCGAATCCGACAAAGACAATTTTTCAATTGCTTCCTTTAACTCTTTATACTGATCATTGCTCACTGGGAAAAACCCTGCATACACAAACGGCAACACGTTTTTGTACCCGGGCAAAGCTTTCTCCGCTTTTTCTTTTACCAAGGTCACAGTGTCGCCCACTTTCGCTTCACGCGTAGTTTTAAGGTTTGTCACAATGTAGCCAATTTCACCAGCTTTCAATTTATCTCTTAGAGTCATTTTTGGAGTAAGAATGCCGACTTCTAGCGCCAAACCCTTAGTATTTGTCGCCATCATTAGAATTTCAGAATTCTTGTCAATTTCCCCTTCAAAAATTCTCACATACAAAACCACCCCTCGATAATCATCAAAATACGAATCAAATATCAGCGCCCGCGTCTTATCCGAATCAGCTACTTTCGGCTCCGGCCCACGCTCGACTATCATATCCAAAATTTTATCTACGCCAAGTCCAGTTTTACCAGACGCTTCAATAATTTCTTCGCGACCACATCCAAGTAAATTAATAATCTGCGCCGACACCCCTTCCACATCTGCCGCCGGCAAATCCACTTTATTTATCACCGGAATAATCGTCAAATCTTGCTCCAAAGCCAAATATACATTTGCCAACGTCTGCGCTTGTATCCCCTGCGTCGCATCAACAACCAAAACCGCGGTTTCCACAGCTTGCAACGAACGCGAAACTTCGTAAGAGAAATCCACGTGCCCCGGAGTATCAATCAAATTTAAAACGTATCCCTTCCAATGCATCGTCACAGGAGTAAGTTTAATCGTAATACCTTTCTCACGCTCAAGCTCCATCGAATCCAGGAGCTGTTCTTTCATCTCCCGCTTTGCCACCGTCCCCGTAAGCTCCATCATTCTATCCGCAATCGTGGACTTCCCATGGTCGATATGCGCAATAATACAAAAATTCCGAATGTTTTCCATATTTATTATTATACAATAAATTCTGATTTTCTCAACAAGCCCCGTTAGTTTTAACGGGGCTTTAAACTATTTCACTCCAATCATCGATAGCGACAATTTCCCATTGTCAATCGCCACTAATCTCACACGTACCTTATCACCCACATGCAAAACTTCTTCTACTTTCTTTAGTCTACGTCCTTCCACGATTTGCGAAATGTGAAGCATTCCATCAATCCCCGGCATAATATTTACAAAAGCCCCGAAATCCTTAATCGACACCACCGTCCCATCGTAAATCTTCCCAACTTCCGGCTCTTCGACTAATGATTTAATCCAATCTAGAGCCTTCTGAATTTTCTCCGGGTCATTACCAGAAACTGTCACAAGTCCAGAATCTTCAATGTCCACTTCAGCTCCAGTTTCGGTCGTAATTTTATTTATCATTTCACCACCCTTACCGATAATTGCACCAATCTTTTCCGGTTTCACCATCAACTTTTCAATTCTTGGCGCATAAGGCGATATTTCCGCACGCGGCTTATCAATTACTTCCTTAATATGTTTCAAAATAAACATCCTACCTTCGTGTGACTGCTTCAACGCCTTTTCCATAATTTCTACCGGCAAACCATGCACCTTCATATCCATCTGAAGCGCCGTTACACCCTGCTCAGTACCAGTTACCTTAAAATCCATATCTCCCGCAAAATCTTCCGCGTCCATCAAATCGGTCAGAACATATGCCTTATCAACATCATCAGCCGTAATTTCGGTGCCTTTTGGCACATCCACCATTAATCCCATCGCTACCCCAGATACCGGTCTCTTAATTGGTACGCCTGCATCCATCAAAGCCATACACGAAGAACAAGTCGCCGCCATCGACGTCGAACCATTTTGCGACATTATTTCAGTCACGCTTCTAATCGCATAAGGAAAATCTTCTTCGCTCGGTAGTACCGGAATTAAAGCTCTTTCCGCCAAATATCCATGTCCAATCTCGCGTCGACCTGGCGAGCCAATCCGACCCGGCTCCCCTACCGTATAAGACGGCGCATTGTAATGATGCATATAGCGACGCTTACCATCCGTAACCTCCATCGTATCCACATCCTGTGAATACGACAAAGGTGCCAAAGTAACAATATTCATCGCCTGTGTCACACCACGTGTAAATAACGAAGAACCATGCGTCCTTGGCAAAATTCCAACCTGACTTGATAATGGTCTTACTTCATCGAGCTTTCGCCCATCCGGCCTTACACCTTCTTCTACAATTCCCCGACGCACTTCCTTAAATACCGCAAGCTCAAACGCCTGATCATACACATCACGCAAATTCTCGTCATACCACTCAACCTTTTCATTATCAGTCTCACCCTGACCTTTAGAAAGCGCAAATTCGTCATGCATTGCATATTTAATGTCATCCAAAATATGTGCTCTTTCCATCACATTTCCACGCACGTTCGAACCAAATTTGCCCTTAGTCCATTCTTCTACTTCCTTCAAAATTTCATCATCGGGCAACACCAACTCATATTCCTGTTCCGGTGCCGCCACTTGTTTTGCTAACTCTCTCTGTAAATCCAGTACCGGTTTAACATTATTAACGGCCCAATGCATAGCTTCAATGATTGTTTCTTCTGGGATTTCTTTCATTCCAGCTTCCACCATCATTACTTTCC
>CAMYZY010000025.1 GCA_947304075.1 uncultured Candidatus Saccharibacteria bacterium | reverse complement strand
AAAATCATTATTGGCATAGTTACCACCGAAAGAAGTGTAGATGCCACCACTAGCTCCGAAGCTTCAATATTATTCCCACCATATTTTGTTGCAAAAAGTCCTAACGATGTCGCAGTAGGTAATGCCTGAATTAAAGTACAAACCTGAATCACTTCAATCGGAAAATGCAACGCTGTAAGTAATCCCCAAGTAACTAGCGGACCAATAATCAGCTGAGCAAGCGCTACCACCACCAGTCGCCATTTTTTGAAAATGGTTTTAAAATCTGCACGAGACAACATGAAACCAATACATATGATCGAAAGCGGAGTAGTAGCTCCACCAACATAACCAACAGCATCAGTGATAAAACTCGGAAGTTTGATACCTACAAGAAAAACTATCATCCCAAGAACCACAGCAATAATATTCGGATTAAGTGCTATACTCCTTAAAAGCTTCCACGAAATTTTATGCTCAAACAACCAAATCCCATATGAAAATAGTGCAATATTAAATGCAATAATAAAACCACAATAAGCAATCACGCCACTAGGCCCAAAAGTATTAACCACTATCGGATAACCGAGAAAAGTTGCATTATTAAAAATAAATGCAAATTGCGATTCAAAGCGTAACCCTCCCTTGAACCACCATTGATTAAACACAATTCTAGAAATAATAATTAACATCAACATCACAATTACACCCGCCATCAAACCAGAAAAGAATAAATTCAGCGTAGACTCATCATATTCTGATGGAAATGCTACAAAAAGCGAAGCCGGCATAAATACCGTAAGCAAAAGATTTGTTAGCTCTTTGTTAGTATTAGTACTAATTAATTTCCACTTACCAAGCAAAAATCCAAGTATTAAAATCAATCCAATCGCCGCCAAGCGTACGTAAAAAGTAGACATTTCGATATTCATAAGTTTATTTTAGCATGATATTAGCTAATTAGTTTCAAAAACCCATCTTCATCCATCGTCGCAATACCTAATTTCTCAGCTTTATCAGTTTTGGATTTTCCAGGTTTTTCACCCACAATCAGAGCCGTAGTTTGCTTAGTTACCGACGACGTTACCGTCGCACCAAGTTCTCTCAATTTATCTTCTGCTTCTTCTCTTCCCATCGATTCCAAAGTTCCAGTCACAATATAAGACTTTCCAGCTAGCGGCAAATTCGTATCAGTCTCATTCTGGACTTTTACACCAAGCTCTTCTAGTTCCGCTAATAGTTTCAAATTATCTTCATCACTAAACCAAGCCAAGATTGATTCCGCCACTACTTTACCAATATCATCAATCGATAATAATTCTTCTTCCGTCGCTTCCACCAAAGCTTTCAAGCTCTTAAATCTCCTGGCAAGACTCGTCGCCGTTGCCGCACCCACATGCCGTATTCCTAATGCTGTAATAAATTTCGCTAGTTTTGGCTTTCGTGACAAATCAATCGCTTCAACCAAGTTTCGCGCCGAAATTTCACCAAATCTATCCAACTTCGCTACGTCAACAACATTTAATCTATACAAATCTGCAATCGAATTAACGAGCCCAGCATGAATCAACGCTTCTACATTTTTCTCGCCCAATCCTTCTATATTTAATGCTGGTTTTGATGCATAGTATTCAATCGCTCGCTTCAAAATCAAATCCAGCGATTCCCCTTTTACCCTATAAACCACTTCACCAGCCGGCCGCACGAATTCTAGTTCTGGATATTGCTCTTTTAAAGCCTTTTCGTAATCAAACGGCACCGTTTTGTCTGGTCGCAAACTCACCAAAACTTCTTTTACTTGCGGAATAATATCTCCTGCTTTATAAATAATTACCGTGTCACCAATCCTAACATCCAGTCGAGCAATTTCGTCTGCATTATGAAGCGATGCATGTCGCACCGTCGTCCCCGCCACCGCAACTGGATCAAGAATCGCCACTGGTGTCGCCGCACCCGTTCGCCCAATCGATATTACAATATCTCGCACTACTGTCGTCGACTCTTCCGCCGGGAATTTAAACGCCACCGCACCGCGCGGAGTTTTACCGACAATTCCGAGCGAATCATACACCGCCCTGTCATTTATTTTTATCACCATCCCATCCGTATTAAACTTCAGACCTTTTCTATATTCATCCAAATCATTGATATATTTAAATAACTGCCGAATCTCAGAAGACTTAAAGACTTTGTCTTCGTTTGAAGTTTGAAATCCAAAAGCTCTCAATTTTTCGTATGCTTCTTTCCATGTTAACGAATCCGGTGTCACTAAATCATACGCAATAAACTTTAGCGGACGACTCGCAGCAATGCGCGGATCAAGTTGCCGAATCGAACCAGCTGCCAAGTTTCGCGGATTTGCAAATTCCGCTTCCCCCTTCTTCCGCTGCAACTCATTAAGCCGCTCAAAATCTTTCTTAAATATGACAATCTCACCCCTAACTTCTGCAACATCAACATCGATTTTCAAAGGCACATTTTCAATAGTTTTAACATTTAACGTCACATCTTCACCGACTAGCCCATCCCCCCGCGTCACCGCCTGCACAAAAACTCCATCGCGGTATTTTAACGAACAAGCTAGCCCATCCATTTTAATATCCGTAAAGAATTCAGTAATCTTCCCGCCAGGAATTAGCTTTTCATTCCGCGTTATCCAATCTTTCACTTCTTCTTCACTAAACACATCCGCCAGTGAAATCATCCTCTTTTCATGCGCAACTTTTGTAAATTTATCAAGTGGTTTTCCCGCTACTCGTTGTGTCGGCGAATCCGGCGTAATTAATTCTGGAAACTCAGTTTCTAGCAAGCTCAGTTCATGTTTCAAAGAATCTGCCGCCGCCTCGCTCATAATCGATTCATCCAAAACATGATAATGATATCTATAATCATTAATTAGTTTACGCAGTTTTATAATTCTTTTTTCCGCCTCTATCTTTGTCATAGTTATATTGTAGCACAGATTAATCTAGCCTTTTAGCATCCAGCGGTAATACATGTATAAATATACCGTAGCATATATCGCCGAGAAACACGTCATTGATGCAAGACAAATCGGCACAAATGGAATCCCTTCCGTCCACTCAAATTGCTTCATCCACATATCAAATAGTATTAGTGGCAACATCACAAGCACCCAAACAATTGCAACAGTAAGAACCAATGCCACCAGCCTTATAATAAACCGAATTCTTCTCCCCGCCATCAAATCCGATGCCACATTTAAGGCCCTAAATGGATACATCCCCGGCGCACTGACTGCCACAAAAGCCATTAAGGAAGAAGATAATAAATATCCCGAAAGTAAAATCATCGCTGCCGCAAATATAAAGAATACTAGCGCATAAAACGGTGTTGATAGAAACTCTGTTTGCACCGCCGAAGAATAAACGATAATTAGTAAGAAAATTGGAATACATTGAAACACCGCCACCGCAAACACTATAAATGATGAAATGAGCGGCGTCATTGCATTATAAAAACCGTCTCTAAGCTTGACCTTGTGTCCAGCCAGCAAATGTCGCAAAAGAAATATTGTAGTAAGCCATATTATCAAAAAAATCAAAACGCCAAAGACCACCGGATTCTCGCTTGATTCTCCCGACAAACCACCCGACGTCACAGTCGATATTAGTAGCAATCCCGCCTTAGCTACGCTCCCGATATCACCACCCGTCACTTCCACACTAGTTTGATCCATGATGTCTTGAAATTGCACATAACTTGACTCACTCATGATACCAACAAAAATCACATTTAAAACTACCGCAATAATTAAAAGTGGCAAAAACAATTTCCAATTTTTGAAAATCATCCTAAAGCTAGCCATAATGTGATACATTATGCCAGGCACATTTAAATCTCTATGATAATCTTCGTGATAACTTCGTTTAAACGACTTGTGCAAAATCACCCGATGCGCACGTTTTTCTTTAATATAACCTTTTAATTCTAAATAACGTACGCGAAGGCCTTTCTTTTCGTGTTTAATTCTTTTGACCCTTTCGGCCTGCAATAATTCTTCTATCTTCTCGTCTTTTATTTTGGTAGAAGTCTTTGCGCGGTCTTTTCTAGAACGACGTTTTGCCATGTTCAAGTCTTTCTATCCTTTTTTCTAGCGGTGGATGTGATGACAACAAATTACTGAAAAAACCTTTTCTCAAAGGATTGTTGATATACATTGACTCAGCCGCAATGTTTTGACTCTTCATCGGCTGGCTATGTGACTGAAGTTTTTTAAGTGCATCTATCATGCCTTCTGGATATCTCGTGATGTTTACCGCCGAAGCATCTGCTAGGTATTCCCGCTGACGACTAACCGCCATTTGCGCTAGTGCCGCCACAAACGGAGACAAAATTGCCGCAATTAGCACCAACACATAGCCCACCGGGCTACCTTCGTTGTCGCGTCGCCGATTGCCATAAAACATCATCCTAAAAGCAATGTCCGATATTAGACCAATCACACACACTAAACCAAATACGATCATCGAAACCCTAATGTCATAGTTTTTGACGTGTGACATTTCATGCGCCATCACCGCAGTAAGTTCTTTGTCATCCATAATATCCAGTAGCCCAGTCGTTGCTGCCACCGATGCGTGTTTTGGGTCTCGCCCCGTTGCAAAAGCATTTGGCGCTGGATCCTGCATAATATATACTTTTGGCATCGGTAAACCAGTCGTAATCGACAAATTTTCCACTATATTATATAGTCTTGGATTTTCTTTTTTTGTGATTTCATGTGCACCGGTCATTGCCATCGTTAAGGTACTCGACGCATAATATTGAAAAACTGCATAAATAATCGCAGCAATTATGGTCCAGACCGCCACCCAAGCATTTTGGTAATACCACGCAAACAACGCTGCAATTATACCAACCAACATTACGAATCCTATAATAATATATATAGTCCTTCGCTTGTTTTCTGCAATCTGCTTATACATTATTTATCCATTTATGATAAATGTTCCAAAAAGCTGGAACATTTATCACATTAATTAAAACTTTACTTCAGGAGCTTTTTCAATCGTAGCTCTTTCGCTTTCAGCTACTTCAAAGTAATCACGCTTCTTAAAGTGACCAATGAAATTGTTCACAAAATTGGTTGGGAAAGTTTTAATCTTGGTATTTAATTCCTTTGCGCCAGCATTATAGAATCTACGAGCAGCTTGAATTTTATCCTCAACATCTTGAAGCTGTTCTTGTAGTTTGATGAAGTTTTCATTGGCTTTGAGCTCAGGATAAGCCTCGGCAATCGCAAAAATCTTTCCAAGTGCACTCTGCATTTCTTTTTCTGCTTCAGCTGCTTGTTTTACAGTTTTTGCACCCATCGCCGCCGTGCGCGCTTCCGTTACCATTTGGAAGGTTTCTTTTTCGTGTTTTGCATAACCCTTTACGGTCTCAAGCACATTCGGAATCAAATCCGCACGATATTTTAATTGTACCGTGATGTCCGACCATGCTTCATTTACACGTTCGTCTAATTGCACCAAGCTATTATAAATACCAGCAATAAAGCCAATAACTAGCACAATAACCAAGGCAATTACTAATAATACTATTCCCCATGTAGGCATTTTATTCTCCTTATTTTATATAACCATTATAACACTTTTTTACACAAAATACAGAATCTATGATATAATTATATCAATGCGAGCGTAGCTCAGTTGTTTAGAGCGCTTCCTTGCCAAGGAAGAGGTCGAGAGTTAGAGTCTCTTCGCTCGCACCACTTAAATCTGCTCCAGTAGGAGCTTTTTTAGTAGACTAACTTTCATTATAAATATGCTATAATCATAAGCGTAATGGAAATCATTTTTCAAATTGCCTTACTTGTTATTGGCTTTGTTTTATTAATCAAAGGCGCTGATTGGCTGGTCGACGGTGCATCTTCCGTTGCATCCAATTTCAAAGTCAGTAAACTACTTATCGGCCTCACTATCGTCGCTTTCGGCACCGGTGCCCCAGAACTTGCCGTTTCATTTTCTTCATTAATCAATGGCAGTACAGATATTTTAGTTGGCAACGTCATCGGTAGCAATATCATCAACGTTCTACTCCTAATCGGTATCGCCGCCGTCATCCGCCCCATCAAAGTCAAAAAAGATACTGTATCCAAAGAACTCCCTCTTTTGCTTTTAATTTCCACCGCGCTCATTGTCCTATTGTTAGACGTCAATCTCGCTGAAGCAATTATTAATACATTTTCTCGCGCAGATGCTATTATTTGTCTACTATTTTTCAGCATTTTTCTTTATTATCTTATCGCCATGGCCCGCAAAAATCGTCGCGGCAAATCCGCCAAAAAAGAAGTCGAAAAACCCAAATACAAACTCGGCAAATCATTTCTTTTCGTCATCATTGGTCTCGCCTGCGTAGTTGGCGGTAGCCAATTAGTAGTCAGTTCCGCATCATCCATTGCGGGCGCAATTGGTATCTCAGAACGCATTATTTCGTTAACCATTATTGCTCTAGGCACATCTCTGCCAGAGTTAGTCACCACAGTCACCGCTGCTAAGAAAGGCGAATCAGATTTATTGGTAGGCAATATCGTTGGGAGCAATATTTTCAATATTTGTATCGTTCTCGCTCTTCCAGTTGTGTTTGCCGGTGGCATCACGCCAGATCATTTTGAAGTTATCGATCTTACCATGTTGGTGTTTTCTTCCCTGCTTCTTTGTCTTCTTGCCAGGCACAACCATAAAATCAACCGCAGAGAAGGCGTCCTAATGTTAGCCATCTTTCTACTTTATTATGGATTCATTGTTTACGGAGCCTTAGCATGATTTGGCTACTGTTTGTCGCAATCGCAACTCTGCTCGATTCTACTCGTATTTTTATCGATAACTATTCTTCTGACGTATACTTTAAAGGTCGTGGCGCCGTTTCACAAAAAATATTCTATGGCTACGCTTTCCTAGTTATCGCCGCCGTCCTGGCATTTGTTACAGGTTTCGATTTTGATTTTAACTTTTTCTCAAAATATGCTTTGTTTTTGGCATCCGGGCTACTTTCTGGCTTAGCCGGCATCCCATATTATAAAGCTCTCGAACTAGACGATTCCACCAACATCGGTATTTTTACCCAACTCGCTCCAGTTTTATATTTAATCCTTGGCTGGTTATTCTTAGACCAAACTTTTTCACCTTTCCAATTATTTGCCTTCGCAGTCATCCTTTTAGCACCTATTCTCATAGTTGCAACCACTAGAAAACGCAGCCGCAAAATCAAAATTCGCGCAGTGATTTTCGCATTTTTATACGTTCTCATCGCTACAATTGGCAATGTTATTTTCGTAAAAGAAAACGTTCCCGAAATAAATTTTCTAGTCGAAATGCTTTTCGTTTTCATCGGTAAGGGCATTAGTGATTTAATCATTGTTTATACTCATCCAAGATGGCAACGTCGTTTCAGCTCCGTTGCCCAGTCAAGTCGCAAAAAAGTTTTCCGTCCGCTCATTGCAAATAGCATTGTGGGGTTTACTAAAGATATCATCTACCGGCTTGGACTAATTCTTGCTCCTACCATCGCCATCGCTTCAGCTGCTTCAGATTCAGCCGAACCCATTGTGATTTTCTTCCTTGGAATTTTGCTTACACTGATTTGGCCAAAATTTGGCCGTGAAAAGCTCGACAAAAAAACCGTTATCGTACATCTAATTGCCACCATTTTAGTTGTGATTGGTATTGTCTTACTTCAATTATAAATATATCAATAAGTTATGCTATAATAATTACTACAAGGTGCTTTGGCGGAGTGGTTACGCAGCGGTCTGCAAAACCGCGTACACCGGTTCAATTCCGGTAGGCACCTCCATTTTTTATAAAAACTTAAAAACCGAAAACTATATTAGGTTTTAGAAACACAGTTTTAAAAAGATTATGGTAAAATAGAAATATGATAATGTCACACGAAAACAATCGCATTCTTTCTATACGTGTATTGCTTCCTTTATCTAGCTTCTTTGTTCTTTCATTTCTTATTCTCACTAGTTCTCCCGTCTCCGCCGACGACGTAGTAGATATCATTAATGTTACCGTCCCAGTCTCCTGTACTATATCAGGTACTGGCATGAACACTCATAATGCAGAAATCCAGAATGGTACCTACCAAGCTAATATAGGTACTACTACACTTCATGCCTTTTGTAATGACAATAATGGTTTTGCTATATATGCAGCAGGATATACAGGAAATGAAATAGGAGCAACTAATAGTAATAAACTAGTAGGAACAAGTGCATCTAGTAACGCTACCATAGTAACAGGTCTAGCTACATCAACTCCTAATCCTGATATATCTAACTGGGCGATGAAACTAGCTATAACGCAAGACTCTGGTGATACAACTGGTACTAATGCCTTTACTATTGATTCTGCTCCTAATACATCTGGTGGAGCCGATGCAAGTTTTAGTCAATATCATACAGTTCCTAATGAATACACTAAAGTAGCTCATAAGAACTCTGGTACTGATATGACAGCAAGTACTGGTGGAGTTAAACTTACTACTACCTATGCTGCTTA
>CAMYZY010000024.1 GCA_947304075.1 uncultured Candidatus Saccharibacteria bacterium | reverse complement strand
TCGGAATCCTTAGATTTGTCATCGGATTTCTCGTCTTTTTTGTCTTCGGAAGAAGCTTGATAAAGTTTAGCACCGATTGGCATGATTTTGTCATTTAGCTCTTTGGTGGCTTCTTCATATTTGTCTTTATCGGATTTGTCATCGTTTAAGACTCTTTTGGCTTCTTCGACAGCTTTTTTGATAGTTTCCTTGTCGTCGTCACTGATTTTATCTTTGTATTCGGTTGGCATTTTTTCGGCTTGATAAATAGTGTTTTCTAGGTGGTTTTTAGCATCGACGGAATCACGTTTCTTTTTGTCTTCATCGGCGTGAGCTTCAGCTTCCTTACGAGCTTTTTCGATATCATCTTTACTCATGTTGCCAGAGTTTTGGATAGTGATGGATTGTTCTTTGCCAGTACCTTTATCTTTAGCGGTAACGTTTAGGATGCCGTTAGCATCGAGATTAAAAGTGACTTCGATCTGTGGGACGCCACGTGGGGCTGGAGCGATGCCGTCTAGGATGAAACGGCCAAGAGACTTATTGTCGGCAGCGAATTCGCGTTCGCCTTGCAAAACATGAATTTCTACTTGTGGTTGATTGTCGGATGCAGTGGAGAAGACTTCGGATTTGGATGTAGGAATAGTGGTATTGCGGTCGATTAAAGGAGTTCTGACACCACCCATGGTTTCGATACCTAACGTTAGTGGGGTAACATCGAGAAGCAGAATATCCTTGACGTCGCCTTGGAGAACGCCACCTTGGATAGCGGCACCTACAGCAACGACTTCGTCTGGATTTACACCCTGCATTGGGTCTTTGCCAAAAATGTTTTTGACCTTTTCGATTACGGCAGGCATACGAGTCATACCACCAACCATGACGACTTCGTCGATATCTTTGGTTTCGAGTTTAGCGTCTTTTAAGGCTTTTTTGACTGGCTCTTCGAGACGATCTAGAAGGTCGCTAACAAGTTCTTCGAGTTTGGCACGAGTCAAAGTGTATTCAAAATGCTTTGGGCCATCGGCATCGGCGGAAAGGAAGGGAAGATTAATGTCGGTGCTGGTAGATGAGCTGAGCTCCTTTTTGGCTTTTTCGGCTTCGTCTTTGACACGTTGCATGGCTGCAGCGTCGCCCTTGATATCGATACCGGATTCTTTTTTGAATTCATCGACTAGGTAGTTGACGATTAAGTTGTCGAAATCTTCCCCACCTAGGTGAGTATCACCATTAGTAGACATAACTTCGAATACGCCATCGCCGAGCTCAAGGATGGAAACATCGAAAGTACCGCCACCAAGGTCGAAAACAACGATTTTTTCGTCTTTTTTGGATTCGAGACCGTAAGCCAAGGCTGCGGCGGTAGGTTCATTAATAATTCTTTTGACTTCAAGACCAGCGATTTTGCCAGCGTCTTTGGTGGCTTGGCGCTGAGAATCGTCGAAATAAGCCGGGACAGTGATGATGGCTTCGGTGACGGGTTCGCCAAGGAAGGCTTCGGCGTCGGCTTTGATTTTGGAAAGAACCATGGCGGAGATTTCTTCTGGCGTGTATTCTTTGCCATCCATCTCGACGGCTACACCTTGGCCCTTTTTGACAATCTTGTATGGGCTGATATCGAGATCGTGTTGGACTTCTTTGTCGGTGAATTTACGACCGATTAAGCGTTTAATGCCATAAATAGTGTTTTTTGGATTGGTGACACGTTGACGCTGGGCGACTTTGCCGACCAATCTTTCGCCTTTTTTGGTGACGGCTACTACAGATGGAGTAGTACGGTCGCCTTCGGCGTTGGTGATGACTTCAGGTTTGCCGGCAACCATATATGCAAAAGCACTGTTAGTGGTACCGAGATCAATTCCGATTATTTTACTCATTTTTCCTCACTTTCTTTAATCTTTCGTTGGCACTCATTGTAGTAGAGTGCTAATTAATTTTATTGTATATCACTAGCACTCGTTTGTCAAGACTGCTAATATCATAAAAAATCTATTTTATTCGTGCTTCGCTTAATGCTTATATAATAGATTATTTATGCTATAATACAGATATGGCAATAGAGAGGTTGGTGGAGCCGACGATGGCTCAATCAGATGCGGAAGAAGAAAAGATGGAGATTAGTCTGCGTCCGGTGACTTTTGATGAGTATATTGGTCAGGAACATCTTAAAAATAATTTAAAACTTGCGATTGATGCGGTAAAAAAGCGAAATGATGGCTCTACGCTCGACCATATATTATTATATGGTCCGCCGGGGCTTGGTAAAACGACGATGGCAGGAGTGATTGCGCATGAACTTGGGGCGTCACTGCGGGTGACTTCGGGGCCGGCAATTGAGCGAGCAGGGGATCTTGCGTCGATTTTGACGAATTTAAAAGATGGAGATGTGTTATTTATAGATGAAATTCATCGACTTAGGCGAGCTGTTGAAGAAGTGCTATATTCGGCGATGGAAGATTATAAATTGGATATCGTGATAGGGAAAGGGCCGGCAGCGAGAAGCGTGCGACTTGATTTACCGAAGTTTACAGTAATTGGCGCTACGACTCGGACGGGCTCTTTGGCAGGGCCTTTAAGAGACCGATTTGGGATTATTCATAGGTTAGAATATTATAAAGAGCCGGAAATTGAGCAGATAATTAATCGGACGGCGGGAATTTTGAAAACTAAGATTAATCCGGACGCGGCGAATTTATTAGCGACGAGAGCGCGTCTTACGCCTAGGATTGCGAACCGTTTGTTTAAACGCGTGCGAGATTATGCGGATGTGAATGGAGATGGGATTATTGATACCAAGATAGCGAATGAAGCTTTGGATTTGATGGAGATAGATTATTTGGGGTTAGACCCGGCGGATAGGAATATGCTTAGATTAATGTACGAGAATTATGGGGAAAGGCCAGTAGGACTTGCGACGATAGCGGCGTTAACGGGCGATGAGACGACCACCATAGAAGATTTTTACGAACCATATTTGATGCAGATGGGGCTTTTGGTGCGCACGCCAAAGGGAAGGGTGGTGACGGAGAAAGGGATTAATCATTTACAAAACCCCCAAATAAAGTTATAATATAAAAAAGGAGCTTACATGGATGAATCTTTAGTTAAAATTAGGCATGATAGGAGTAAGAAGGATTTTCCGGAATTAAAACTTGATGATGATGAGTATGTGGAGTTTGCTTTTAAGCGAGCGAAAGTGTGCCTATTTGCGATTTTTGGAGGAACATTTATTGGTTTGATATTGATACTTTTGGCCTTTTTGGTAGTGCTACTTGGGCAGTCAATGATAGATGAGATGGGGAAGAATTTCTTGTTTATCATATTGTTTGCTTTGCTGGCTGCGGCGCTTCTCATTGGGTTGTTTGCCCTGAAGGTTTACAATGGAAATAGGCTTTTTATTACAAATAAGCATGCAATTCAGTTTATCATGATGTCGCCGGTTTCGACTTCTATTAATATTATCGATTTGTTTTCAATTGAAGATGCGAGCTTTAGGCAGGAAAGTTTTCTTCAGAAGATGTTTCATTATGGGACGCTAAGATTGGCGACGGTGGGTGATGAAACGACATATACTTTTACTTATTCTGATATTACTTCAGAGCAACTTAAAGCTGTGACTGATTTGATTTCGAATGCCAAAAAGCGCAGTCGTAATAAAGATGCGGTGAAAGAAGTAAAAGAAGAAAAAGAAGAAAAAGAAGAAAAAGCTTAATTGCGGTTGTATTTGGTGTAGGCGTCTTCTTTTTCGAGAGTAGCTTTTAAGGTGTATTCTTTGCATTTGCCGTCTTTACAATTGGCGGCTTCGTAGGAGTACGAGCTGGATGGATCGCCGATGTTGATGCCGCTTGGGTCGGTCCAAAGGCTGGGGTCAATGACTTTGATGTTTTCTTCGGAAATTGACTCAGGGTAATAGCCGTTTTCTTTGTAAAAGCCTTCTTCGAGAGCGTAATACATCGCGTTGATGGCGGTTTTGCGGTCTTCGTCGCGCTCCATAGCGTCGATATTGGATTTTTGGATGAAGAAGAGAATTAATAATAATGATGCAAAAACTGCAACAATGATGATTTCTAAAACTGTAAAGCCTTTTTTATTCATATGATTATTATAACATAAAAATAGTGGGGGGACGGTAATGGCGGTGGTTTGGGATAAAAAAATAATCCTGTGTCGGATTATTGGTGGTACCGGGTGGTCTTGAACCACCGACCTTGGGCTTATGAGTCCCACGCTCTAACCAGCTGAGCTACGGTACCATGGGGAGTATTATAACACAAATCTTTGATTTGGTACACCCAGGAGGATTTGAACCTCTAACCTTCAGCTCCGGAAGCTGACGCTCTATCCAGTTGAGCTATGGGTGCAGATAAAAAATTGGTACACCCTAGTGAAAGAAGTTGCAACTATGTTGAAGGCAGATTTGATAGGCGGGAATTGCCCATCTTATCTGTTTTTCTTACATTAAGGGTACCTAATTAGTATTATATCGCACCTGTAGGGAAAAATCCATATCTGTAAACTCCTAAATATATATGCTCAAAAACGAAAAACTTTTTTACAAAAGTAGTAGGGGGTCGTTCCCACTATATTTTTTTTGATTCAGATTTGGCTGGGGTCAGTCCCCCAGAGGCTCCGATTATAAACCCCTGCGAAGCTAGGGGTGGATTCAGGGTTAATACTTAGGGTTTTGATAATATATAAAAAAGATTTTTTACTAATAATGTTTATGCTTTAAATATTGAAAATATTGTATATATGTTATATATATTGACATTATTGTGCAAATAAGTTATAATTATACAAAATTCAATAGGGAGTTACTATGGATGATAGAAAGAGCAAGTTTAAGAAACTTGCAGAGAAAAGGGTGAATAATACATTAAAGTGTATACAATTAATTGGAAATTTATCAAATAAATGCAATTATGAGTATTCTCAAGATGATGTAAATGCAATATTTAAAGCTATAAAACAAGAATTACATATTGCTGAATCTAGATTCAAATCGAATCAGAAAAATAGTAAATTTAAACTTTAAGGATGATACTATGAGTTACAAACAAATTATCGAAGATTTAAAACCTTTTGATTATTCAAGATATAGTACAATTAGCAGTTATGAAAAACTGATGGTTTTTGCTGCTTATACGCTTGAAAAACTTGGTGTGCCACTGACTTTTAATTATATTTGTATCGCAGCCTTTAAACTATTTCCGGATAGATTCTGCTGTGACGAGGAGTTTAGTGAGTTTCCATCTGTTGATAGATTAAACCGTACTATGATGCACCTAAAATATGTTAGCAACGGTAGGTCTGCTCTTACAGGATCTGTAGAAAATGGATATAGCCTTACTAATTTAGGAAGGGCTAATGCTATAGAGGTTGAATCAATTATAAGCAACACTGCTGTGGATGAGAGGATTAAAGCGCCTATTGTTGATAAGCATAAGAAGGGGGTGGGTGGTGACTATCTTAGGATGAAAGAATCGGATGGATACAAGAAGTATTTAGAAACCGGCGAAATTGATAAAATGTTTGTTTGGAAATTCTATAATGCGACCCCTTTTACGCAGATGAAGACAATCAGGAAAAATATATCGGAAGTTGCCCAGTATGCGGATGATGCGGATGATAAAAAGTGTTTGGAATTTCTTGAGAAAATCAAGGAAATAGTCCAAGGTTAAGGAGTGTTATGAGTAACGATGTTGACAAGATGATTTCTGAATATATCAATGATACAAGGTTGAGCTTTGAAGCACATCCTGTAAAAATAGCTGATAGAAAACGAAAAAGAAATATAATCAATGCCTTGGGTACTGATATTACTAGGTATATCGTAGAGTTGGTAACAAATTCTGATGATAGTTATAGAAGAATGAAAAAATCGGCTCCGAAGGAAAAAATTATTAGGATAGAGCTAAACAAAGATGATAATAATGAGGGCGGCTATATTATATCTGTTACAGATAATGCTGAAGGTATGACTAAAGAAACACTCGAGAAGAAGTTTACATCATATGCGGGAGACAATGCTGGTGGCCCACAATCAAATCCAAGAGGTATTTTTGGACAAGGTGGGTCTGATGTATTGAGGATGGCTGCCAACGATAATCGCTTAGCGCAGATTGAAACTATTAAAGATGGTGTTTTGTGCGTATGTAACTATTGTTTTAATGAAGAAAACCCAGACGGATTTTTAATGACCGCCTCTTTCAAATTGTCTGATAGTGAACTTATGGAGTTCAGAAAAGACCGAGGCATTCCGGGAAATGGTACCAGGGTTTCATTCGGAGTTTCTCAACTTATCAAGTTTGAAGAGAAGGAAATAGAGAGCTTACCAGAGAAAATTTGCGTGTCACCTTATTTGCGCTACTTACTCAATCAGGATGATTTGACTGTCACGTACAAAAAGGAAGGCCGGGAGGAAATAATTCTTTCTTCTGAAGAGTATCAGTTTAAGGAAGAAAACAAAAATACGGAGGATAAATTTAGCTTTGATTACGAAGGTGAAAGACTAAACTGTGAACTCAGGACATATATTAATGATGACAAGAAAAAAGACGGAACACATATTATCGTAAGAGATGAAGAGTACAGAGTATATGACAATACGATGTTTAACCATAAATTAGATCCTGGTGCTCGTAATATATCTGGTGAGTTAATCATAAAAGGATTCTACGACTTTTGCTATAAAAGGCTCAATGACCCTGTTGAACCAGAAGCTGTTATTAATGATAATAGGACTGGGTTCGATAAGGATAACCCATTTTATGATGCTTTGAACTCAAATATTGACCCATTCTTGATAAAAGTGATAGCCGATAATAGAAATGATGCAAAGTCCATAAGCTTAAGTGATAATAGGCAGTTTAGCAATATGCTTAAGAATGTGAACAAATACTGTAAAGAAGAAATAAACGAAGAAATACCTTTGACTCCTGGCAGTGGACTTCCCGGGGACCCTACTCCGGACGAAGCCATAAGGTTCGCTAGGGGTACTATCTCGATTACAAAAGGTAAACAATATGATTTGAAACTCATCATCAATAGCAATATAGTCGCTTCTAGTGAGCGTATAGAAATATCCTGTGATTCTGGCGATAAAATTGAGTTTTCGCCAGAAGTAATACAATATGATGAAGATGAGATAGGGGAGAATGGAACGGTAACGAAAAGTGTCGTGATAAAGGGGTTAGAACTTACTGGGAATGATTCAGCAACTATAAAAGCACGAGTCTCAACGTGGACCTGCACAGCTTCAGTTTATGTTATTGAAGGTGATATACATTATCCTAAGGATGGATTTGAATTCTATCCAAGTACCGTTAACTGTGCAGGAACGGATAAACATTGGATTAAACTTTACGTTGATTGCGAAGTAGTCCCTATCGGAAGCATAATTATTGTGGACAGTGACGAGGGGATTGAGCACGTTAAACGTATCCAGTTTTCCGAGAATAAGCTTATAGAAGACTCTCCTATTGGTGTTATTAGTGTTAGGGTGTCTGGTGGAGAAATAGGAAAAAAATACACCGTAACTGCTTCTACGCAAGATAAGACTACCTCTGCATTGATAACTATTACAGAGCCAAGTAAACGCGAGCCTCAGAATAACGGTTTGATATCTGATGTTAAAATAACGGGCGAATTTGGAGAAGACGACCAGGCATTCTTTGAACCGAGCACGCGAGTTATTTATATCAATAAGGAGCATCGTATTAATAGGTATCTGATGAGTAGAATAAAGAACAGTGAACACTATACGGACCTTCCAAACGGTGAAAGGAAGTATCTACTTGACCTCATTGCGGAACAAGTAGCGACCGTGCTTGTTAAAGAGATTAATATGAAAAAGCACAATGATATCAGTTTTGATGAAGACTCAGAAGAATCATATGACAAAATTCGGCGCTTAATTCAGCTTCAGAAGAATAAGCTTTACGAAGTTATGGCTCCGGAGATGCTTGATAAATAATCTTAGATTCTTTGATAAGCTCGTTTGAGATAATAATATTGTATGCGTTTATGCGCGAATGCCAATGCTTGTATTTGAAAAATGTAGGCCAGTCTATTTCTAGGATTAACTCCGTAGAGAAATTGTCGTCTAGTTTAACTATTATTAGGTATTCAAATCCTTGCTTTGTGTTTTTTAAGTCTGCGTTTCTCTCGAGGCCATAGAAGGCTCCGGTAGTATGCGTAGTTGTTGTTTTGATTGAATACCTATCTCCATTAACACTTATTGCATCTATGTTTTTTGTGGAGGGAGGAGCATAATCCAATCTCGGTAGACCTTTTGTTTTGCAGTAATAATCAATCGCTATAAACTCTCCCAAGTCACCAGTAACGTTTTTAGATCTAATAATGTTGCGAGTTTTCATTTCACGAACTAGTTCGCTATATATGTGAATTAAATCAGAATCGGTGTATGATGAGGACGAAAATTCTTTCACTGCTTTGTGACCCTTCCATTTGTAACATCTTCAATCAGTTTTGTAGGAATTGGCGCTACTCCCATCCCGCGCTGAAACATATCCGTAATTTCGGTAAATTTAAGCTTATTTTCTATGAATGCTATGACCGACATATGCGTTAACAAAGTGTTCCTTCTTCCAGTATTTCCGTTCCAAGATTCTTTTTTATCGTGCACTGAGCGATAATAATAC
>CAMYZY010000023.1 GCA_947304075.1 uncultured Candidatus Saccharibacteria bacterium | reverse complement strand
CGGGGAAAGTGATATACACATTAGTACATCCAGCAAATCATGTTGCACCAGTAGCTTGTAAGCCAAATGGTACTACGATTGGTACTAATACTAGTACTGATATTAAATGTATGCAGGATATTAGTTCGACCAACAAATCTTCAATTCTGTCTTCTATGACTACAGGAACTCAATACACACTAACTGATAAGCGTGATGAAAAGACTTATACCGTGGCGAAACTCGCTGATGGCAATATCTGGATGACACAAAATTTAGATTTGGATCTAGATTCCACAAAAACCTATACTGACCTAGATACTGACCTTGGATGGAATACTAGTACAAGTACTTACGATACCGCCAGTTGGACGCCAATTGCTTCCACTAAACCATCCACAGATACTACTTGGGATGTGACTGCTACGGGTGATACTACTCCACAATCTTATGATCCAGGAAACTTATATTGGAGCGGAACGTTAGATGATTTTACGCCAGTTTCTTCTGGCAACTCTCATTACCATCTAGGTAATTATTATGATTGGACTGCAGCTATTGCTATGAATGATAGTAGTAGTATTACGGCCAGTCGTACTGTGGTAGAACAATCTATCTGCCCGTCTGGCTGGACCCTACCTGGCTGGGCCCTAACGGGTAGTGATGATAAAACTTTCCAAGCCCTTTGGGAACAATATGGTTATGATGACTATGATAAAGAGTTTGACGATGTTACCCATATTACTGGCACTCCGGCCTATTTTACCGTCAGCGGGGCCTTAGGTGGTTACGGTGATTTATTAGTCGATGTTGGGTTCAGCGGTAACTTTTGGTCGCCATTCGTTATTAGTGGTGGCTTCGCCGGGTACGCGACTCTCTATTCAGATGGCGCCGCCCATTCGTCAAGCAGCGTCCATCGCTACAGCGGCTTCTCTGTACGATGTTTGGCTCGTTAGTTCCCATTTCTCTTCTCCGCCTTTCTGAATTCTAGAAACTTTGTATGAAGAATATAAGTATGGAAATAATCTAAAACCAGAAATAAAGCGATTAGAATCGGCGTTAAAAAAGATTTACGCAGAATGTAAACATAGAGTCATAGAGTTTGAAAAGACTAACCATATGTATTTAGCGTTGCTGTGGTGACTCCTGCGGGAGCAATTCTCCCGGGCGTCGTATCAGCAAACAAAAAACAAGTCTCACGGCTTCTTTTTTATTTGCTGGTGACTCCTGCGGGAGTCGAACCCGCGATTTTCTGGATGAGAACCAGACGTCCTGGACCACTAGACGAAGGAGCCAGATACAAAGTGTGGACCCAAGGGGGGTTAGGTCCACACTAGTATTATAGCATAGTACTATTTAATATTCAACACTACCATAATTTGGCACAGCCGAAACGATCGTTTGCCCGGGCGCAAGTTTTATCTCTGCTCCATTTTCATCCAAAAAACGTATTTGCTCGCCCACAGAAGCTTTATTCCAGGTCCCTTTTATCGCCAAACCATTCTGGAAAATATATGCTTCGCCCGAACCAACCGCTGTGATGTCTTCATGATAATTATCCGAAGCCTTACGTTCGGCCACCATCATCGCAATCACTACCGACGGCGACATTTGCACTAGTTCACACACATCCTCCGGGTTTTTCTCGCCCAAATCATCATTCGGGCAACTATACACGTTGTGCGGAGTGCCAGATTCATAACTTCTTAAATATTTATTGGTAGACGCATCATACGCATAATCCACATTGTAATTTGGTACCCACCCAAATCTAAGCCCAATCGTCGTGACTTTTGGCTCAAGCTCCGAAGTATTCCCCGTCGCTGGCGTGGTAATACTAAGGCGCTCTTTGACCAAACTATCAACCTGCGATTTTTTTGACTCTTCTGGCGTCATTCTAGTAAATCCACTGATTTGAGACGTCGCATATCCGCGGTCTGCATTAAACTGCTTCAAAAGACTCGCAGTCGTAAAGAGATTATTCCATCGTCTCGCGCTCACCGTCCCGCGGTACATGTAGGCATAATTTTCAGTCATGTCCTTATAGCCGCCAGCTCTTACCGCCTCCAGGGCATCATCAGCTCCCCCCGCATGTACAATCGTACAATCAAAAGGAGTATCCCACTGCAAGTAATAAAGGCGCAACGAGCGAATCGGGCCAATCACGGCAACGGTCGGGTTTTGATAAATTGCCGCAAATCTCGTAATGCCGGCCTCGGCGATCGCTTCAAATATTACGCCGGCCGTGTTTAGTCCAGATTGTGGCCTAGCGCCATCTGTGCCGTTCGGTGTCTGTATGCAAAAAACAGGTGCATTAAAAGTCCCTGCGTCTGCCAGTGGCTCTCCGGTCAAAGCACTATAAGTCGTTGTCGTGTCATTTTGCGTGGTCGGAATCGTAGGATAATCAATTACGGCAACTTCAGGCTGGGGTTTTAAAAATGTCCATAATAAACAACCTACGCCACCAACCAAGCTTATTAACCCCAGTATCAAAAAGACTAACCATTTTCGGCTATCCTTAGTATTAGTCTTTTTCTGATTAGTTAGTGTCTCGTCTCCATTCATAGCTTAATTCCCCTTTACATCATTATATCAAAATAAGCATAACTTTTTCCATTTTTTTAGTAAAAAAAGCTTCACAAAAAAAGCACTTATGCTATAATAAAGTTATGCTTACAAAAACGAAGGTCATCGTGAGCTCGTTGGGCATAATTATAACGACCATACTAGTTGCGAGCTACGTGCCACAAACAAATATTGTGTCGGCAGTAACTGAGAATACTACATTCCAGGTTAATGTAAAAGAATCTCTGTCTGTCTCCATTACGACGCCTTCGACTTGGGCGGTAGGTGATGTTGATACTTTTCTGCGTAACAAAATTACGGTGAATGTTAGCACTAACAATGAATATGGTTTCGTCGCTTCGATGACCACAAAAACTTCTGATACCGCACTAAATCATGTCAATAACAAAGGCACCATTCCGACTCTAGCCAGCAACGCTACCAAAAGTTCATTCCCGGTTAATCGTTGGGGTTATTCACTAAATGATACCGACCCCGGCAATAATTCAAGTACTTATAGCGCCCTTGTGGGGGTTAACGGTACGCCAATCGTATTAATTTCAAATTCACAGAGTCACACGATAAATAGTAGAGATGTTTATTTTGGTGCCAAAGCCAACTCTACCAAAGCTTCTGGTACTTATACTAGCACGGTAGTTATTAGTGTAGTGACTGGCTCTGCCCCAGACAATCCGCCAGTGAATCCGACCGACCCAGCTGGGCCAGACGATACAGAAGAAGAGCCACATTACAATCCTGCTCCAACTGGCGGCAGCAACGGCACCACGACTTATACTTACACCCGGACATCTGGTAGCGGCTCCACCGCAACATCTACCACCACCACTCAGGTTAGTGACGGCGACAACCGCAATGCTTACGTTGGCTACACTCCACCACAGGGCGTCACCAACCGTAGCACCACCACCGAAAACATTAACGGTAGTTCTTCCCTTGCAACTGGCCTAGCAGTTACTTCCGCGGTCGCAGCAACTTCGGGCACCATCTTCTTTATCTTGGCTCAGCGCAAAAAAGACGAAGAAGAAGACGAAGACGAAGAAGAATTGTAAAAAAATCCAAAATAGGCTAATGGGCTTTTTGACCCCCATTCCAGAAAAGTGTTATAATATATAGCATGGAAATTGTAACAAGATTCGCTCCCAGCCCCACGGGATACATTCATATTGGCAATGTTCGTTCTGCCATTTACCCGTATTTATTGGCACGCCAAAAAGATGGCAAAATGATTTTGCGTATCGAAGATACCGACCGGGCCCGTTATGTTGAAGGAGCAACCGAACTGATTGAAGACACTTTAGAATGGCTAGGTCTAAACTGGGACGAAGGCCCAATTGTGGGTGGCCCTAACGCCCCTTATTTCCAAAGCGAACGCAAAGAGATTTATCACGAATGGGCGCGTAAACTTATTGCCGCAGGTCGAGCCTATGCGGACCCTACTCCACCCGAAAAGATTGAAGAGTATCGCAAACAATGCAATGAATCCAAGACTCCATTTCTTTACCGTAATTTTCGCCCTAAAGACACTCCAGAATGGGAGCCAGGCATCCCGCTTAGATTCAAAACTGAGCCAAAATCTTACGAATGGCACGATGAGGTCATGGGAGACATGCACACTGGCCCAGAAGTTCTAGATGATATTATTCTTATTAAAAAAGACGGTTATCCGACCTACAATTTCGCCCATATTGTTGATGATGCCGAAATGGGCGTTACGCATGTGATGCGCGGTGTGGAATACTTGTCCAGTACGCCAAATTATCTCGCTCTTTATGAAGCTCTAAATCTTCCCCGTCCTAAACTCATCTCATTGCCACATATTTTAGCTCCACAAGGCAACAAAAAACTTGGCAAGCGCGATGGCGCCAAATCAGTCACCGAATACCGCGACGACGGCGTATTGCCAGAAGCAATGCTAAACTATCTTGCTTGCCTTGGCTGGAATGATGGCACCGAGCAAGAGATTTATACCAAGGACGAGTTAATTAAAGCCTTTTCTGTGGAACGTATCCAAAACTCCGGTGCTCGCTACGATGAAACTAAGCTTCTATGGATGAACGGCCAATGGCTACGACGTATTTTCGATGAACAAGGCGCCAAAGCTCTGTATCTCCGCACTACAGGTTTTTGGCCTGAAACCGCCGACAATTTCAAAGAAGACTACAAAATAAAAGTTCTTTCTATTATTTACGATCGTCTTAAGACTCTATCGGATCTTCGCAGTATGACCAGTTATTTCTTTGCGGAACCAACTATCGATTTAGATTTTCTGGTCAATAATAAATTCATCAAAAAACTATCCGAATCCGAAATCGAATCATTATTAAAAGCCACTATTATTAAACTTACAAATCTCAAAACCTGGGAAGCAGAGCCTTTACAGGATGCTTTAAACGAATTATTGTCCGAAACTGGCAAAAAACCAGCCGAGTTGTTTAGTTTGATTCGCATCGCCATCAGTTTCGCACCATTTAGCCCAGCCCTAAATCTCACCATGGAAGTTCTCGGCCGTGACATAACTTTGGCACGACTAAATGCCGTAGCTAGAGCTATTTAATTATAAAGAAGTTGCAATTGATTTAATTTGTTTTTTAGTTAAATCGTCATTTGGTGTAACTAGCTTATATACTACACCACCATTTACCCAAGCCGCATTACTTTTGTCTATAAAAATTGTTAATCCTTGCTCGCGAATCGTAGAATAACCTTCCGAGAATTCATTTTTTACGTAATTTGACAGTAATGCATTAGAATCCCAGGATGATTTTTCTTCTATGATTGTAAAACCAGTATCGTCTTGAACATTTTTGAAGTTCAATGTAATTTTGCCATTTTCAGACGTAATATCTGCCAAAGCATAATTTCGTGGCACATAAGACGGATAGGATGCTTCAATACCAGTTTGCATTGCTGCAACTCTCAGTGAAATATCAGGCATATTGAGATTCACAAAATATACAATCGCAAACACCGCCACCGCAGCGCACGAAAGTGCGAGTAATACTCGCCCGAATCCAAAATGCAGTTTATTCTCTTTCCTTGAAGCCTTGGTTTGCTTTTTCTCGTTCTTTTCCTGTTGCAATGTCGATGAAAGCGCTTTTTTGATTGCATCATCTTTTAGTTGCTGGGCAGTTTTATTAGACAATAAGCCGGTCTGCGCATTAATTGTATCTCTTCTTACTCTTACTCTTTGATTAGCAAGAGACTGCAAAGGATGTGAAGAAGCTGGTGCTATTTCTGGCTCAGAAGTAATAGTACGAGTTTCGCTTTTGGCGACTTGAGAACTAAAATGCGAGACCGAAGGACTCTTTTTAACCGTAACAGCAACATCAGTACTTCTACCCGGACGCCTGACATAGCGTCGGTTTAAGGTAGTAGAAGTCATCACCTGCCTATGAACCACCGCAGCCTTTTTATCGTTTTCACTTCTTTGCATTATACACCTCGCTTATTCTTATATTAATCATACACGTTTTACCAAAAAAGCGCAAGTATTAAATTTTATAATAATTATGTTATAATATAAATTGTATGGATCCTGAAAAAATCAAAAAATTACGCAGTATCAAAATCCTGGTCTCCGAAGTATTAATGGTGTTTATTGTTATTATAACTGTAATTATTTTGGCTTTAATTGTCTCTGGTTATTGGGTAAACTCAGAATTTGAAGTTGAAAGACAAGGCATGCTCCAAGTTTCATCCGTCCCTACCGGAGCAAACGTTATGATTGACGGCGAAACTTCCTGGCTTCAGCGCACCAATACATCAAAAGTCTTAGCCACCGGCGAGCATAGTGTCACTCTTACCAAAGAAGGATACGATTCCTGGTCCAAGACCGTTAATATTGCAGAAGGTTTGTTATATCGTCTCCATTATCCACGTCTCTTCCTAGAAGACCGTGTCATAGAAAAAAGCTATTATTTGCCAGAGACCACCTTTGCTACCATTTCACCGGGCAGCGAGTTGTTACTTATTACTAATAACACTACTAATTGGCAGTTAATCAATCTAACCGAAGAAAATCTTAAACCCCGTAGTATTGATATTTCTAATATTTTTCAGAGCGTTAGTCTGACACCAGGGTCCACGATTGGCCTATTTACTGGCAGTATCATTGATGCAGATTGGGACCACGACGAAACCAGGGTACTTTTCAAAGTTCAAAACGACACGCAAATTGAATGGGTTCTACTTGATGTGAGAGAGCCGCAGAATAGTATCAATGTCACTCGTGAATTCGGTAGCAACTTCTCAAACATCCAAATTCTCGACAATTCAGCCAACAATCTTCTCGCTATCCAAAACGGCAACCTTCATAAAATTGATGTATCCGGCAAATCTCTCTCTGCAGTTATAGTCGAAAGAATAGTTGATTACGACCATTACGAAAACGAAATCGTCTATGTCTCTCAGCAACCTGAGAGCGAGCTAACTCCTATGTATGAAGTCGGGTTAACCAAAATCGGTGATAATAACAAAACAACCGTATTCCATATCGCCCAACCCGTTAAAGTTGCTCTTTTAAAGTTTTATGATCAAAAATACATCTCCGTGTTAAAAGACAATCATTTAACTTTGCACAACAAAGACAATATAGAAGAAACCACAGAATATACCATCAGTTTTAATCCCGCCAATATGAAAGTTGGTCACGATGGTGAATTTATCATACTATCCGAAAGTAATCATTTGGCAACCATTGATATGGAAGCGGCAAAAGCCATCGAATGGCAAATCGAAAACGTAAATTACGATTGGCTCGACAATGACATGTTTTATGATGTTTCTGAAGGTGATTTAATCGTATATGATTACGATGGCCTAAATCGCCGCAATCTTGCTAAAAATGTTTCAAATCATTTCCCTGTTACTATTACCGACAACAAATGGTTATATTATTTTAGTGACGATTATTTAGTACGCGAATGGTTGATTAAACGCTAAGTTTTATTGGCCAGTCAAGAAATTCCAAATCCCTTCAAAGAAGGATGGTTCGTTGGACGGCAAGACTTCGGCTTCCGATGTGGTTGGCGTGATTTTGTCGGCTTCCGATGCATTATCATAACTTGGTGAAATTTGTTCTCCAGTCACTAGTAAGCGATAGCGTGATGTGCCGAGTGGTGTACAAGTCACTAGAGTAATTAATGGTTTATCGGTATCGGAGACTAGCGCAGCCACGTTTGACGGCTCCACCACTTCCTTTTTGATGACTTTATAAGTATATCTCACTGAATTATAGTTCACATATATTAAATCGCCGTCTTCTAGCCGTTCAAGTCCCGAAAAGATGAATTTGTACGGGTTTGAACTATACACGTCTCCAGCTGAATGTCCGGTAATCACAAAAGTCCCAATTTCACCAGGATAGGCGCTAGCTCCAGCAATTCGGTAATGTGCCACGCCATTGTTCATCGCACTCATCACTTGGTCGAGCGACACGCCAAATCTTATTGGCACATCTATATTTAGTTTGGGAATAATCAATCTTGGGTCGGGAGAGACTTCCTGTGTAATAGTCGGGTCAATCGCTTCAATCTGCGATGCCGGTGCATTACCAGGTGATACATAGGCCATAATTGGTGCAAATATCAAACGATTGTACTGTAAAAACAAAATAATTAGCACCACAGCAATTCCAGCCACGATTGGAATCAAATGTCGGCGTCGTCGCGACTTTTTTGCACTTTCAGTGGCTTTTTTACGGATTTTTAGCTTCAAAGATTGTGCAATTCCCTGCGAATCATCCACTGGCTCTTCGGTTGTGGTTTGGTTTTCTTTGCCAGGATGGAGACTAAGCCCGGCCTTGCCGTCTTCTTTTTTATTTAGTAGAGACAGAGAGTTTAATATTTCTTCTTCTTCGGCCTTTTCGCGTGCATCTTTCAAGCGCTCTTTTGCAATGTAATCTTGCGCGGCTCTTGAATAATAGTCGCTGTAGTATTTCTGATAATAATCTTGCCAAGCCGAGTGATACTTTCGCCAAGATTCGGAATTTATTTTAGGACTAATTGGTTCGTTCTTTAAATGCGCTTCTTCCTTGCGGGATTCTAGCAAAGCTTTTTGAGCCGACTCAGCATAAGCCGCCAGAACTTTCCTTCTGGCGATTGCGGCTGCGGTTTGTCTCTGTAATTCGCTTGACGATTGCCCACCGTTTTCAGAATCCATGGTTTGATTATAGCATATTATGCTCGTTTATGATATAATTACAGCACTGGGCGAGTGGCGGAACTGGTAGACGCGCTAGACTCAAAATCTGGTGACCGCAAGG
>CAMYZY010000022.1 GCA_947304075.1 uncultured Candidatus Saccharibacteria bacterium | reverse complement strand
AGAATCTCTTGCACTGCGCCCGGGTTAGCTTTACCACGCGATTCTTTCATTACTTGCCCCACCAAGAATCCGAGTACTTTTTCTGAACCTGCTCGGAAATCTTCCTGTGCTTTTTGCGTTTCCGGCTTAGACAGTACCACGTCTACTATTTTTTCGAGAGCGCCAAGGTCATTTTCTTGAATGAGTCCCAGCTCCTTTGCGATTTGTTTTGCTCCATGATTCTTCATCTGTGGATCAAATAATTTCAAAAATACTTCCTTGGTTGCTGTTGATGACAATTCCTTTTTCTCATTCATTTCAGCTAGTTCTGCCAAATCGGCTGTCGATGGCAAATCGTTCAAATATTCCGCCGACTTCTCCTCGGCCAGCAAGACCGATGTGAATAAGTTGGCAACGAGAGAAATAGTAGAACTCTCAAAAGGCGCATTTCGGAGCGCGGCAGCGCGAGAATTAGTGCCGTCCGCCCGTGGCGACGGGCCGGACGGACACGGCGACGTTGAGAGTTCTGCTATTTTATCAACCTTTCCAAGTTTTCTTAAAGAGTCCATAAGCTTTGGATAATCTAGCAACACTTCTAAAATATCTGGTTTAATAATGTCACCAAATATTTTACGGTAATCTGCCGGCATCAGCGGTAATTTAGCCGATTCAGTATTAACAAACTCAGTAGAAAGATTAATCGGTGGCAAATCTGGCTCCGGCATATAACGATAATCTTTTGCTTCTTCCTTTGATCGCTGCCCCGTTGTTTCACCCTTAGCGTCATTCCAGCCCCTAGTTTCTTGCACTACCTTTTGTCCAGCATCTAAGATTTTACTCTGGCGTTTGATTTCGTATTCTACTGCCCTTTCCACGCTTCTAAACGAATTTAAATTCTTAACTTCTGCACGTGTGCCTAATTTATCGGAGCCTTCTGGTGCTAATGAAATATTTACATCAAATCGCATATTGCCATTATATAAATCGCCATAAGTTACGCCGGCAAAGCACATTAGTCTCCAAAGCTCTTTACAATAATCATGTGCATCACTCGCCGAATGAATATCTGGCATCGAAACAATCTCAATAAGTGGCGTATCCACGCGGTTTAAATCTACGAGTGAATAATTATCAAAATGCGTTAGCTTGCCCGCATCACCTTCTAGGTGGGCGTGCTCAATCCTAACTTTTGTCCCTGACGGCAATTCTACATATCCTTCACCAATAATTGGCTGATAAAATTGCGTAATCTGATATCCTTTTGGTGAATCCGGGTAAAAATAATGTTTACGATCAAATCTCGAATACTGGTTAATCTTACAATTCATCGCTCGCCCCGCCAAGATTGCTAGTTTAATCGCTTCACCATTTAATCTTGGTAACATTCCAGGCAACGCATAATCCACTGGCGATACGCATGAATTCGGTTCTTTCCCGCGCGCATCGTTGTCTACTTCAGAAAACAACTTCGTTTTCGTGCAAAGTTGCACGTGGCACTCAATTCCGATAGTTGGTACATATTTACTCATATCGCTCCTAAATCTTTTAATGCTTGCTTATAAACATTAACTGCATTCATTGCTTGTTTGTAGCTAATTTCAATATCAGATTCATGGGCAATCGCATTGCGAAGTTTATGTGCACGCCATACTGCATTTAGATTTGTAAACTTTCCGCCAATCCGCTTCAACCTATCACCCATCGTTTTTCCCGGTGCGCCCATTTCAATCATTGCTTTATCAAGCAGCTTGTCACAATTAATAATACAAGTCATATAGCTTGCTGGATTTTCCTGCTTCAAACTATTTTCAATTTCCAAAAACTTCGCCTGATATTGCTCAATATTAAAGCGATGGCCTCTTTTACCCGTCAAAAGTATAGCCACAAAAACCAAAACCGCTACAATCAAAATTGCAATTATAAATGTTACTACCCCACCATCCATTACATTAACTCCTTACTAAATTCAATTAATTGTTTGTCACTACGTCTTTTACCGACTAACTGTAAACCAATTGGCAAGCCACTCTTAGTCTTGCCGGCTGGAATTGCGAGCCCAGGCACCCCAGCTAGGTTCAAAGAAACACTCATTACGTCTTCAAGATACATTGCAACTGGATCGTTGACTTTTTCGCCTAGTTTAAAGGCTGGGTTAGGCGAAACCGGCGTTAAAATATAATCACACTTAGAAAATGCTTTTTCATATTCTTTCACAATCAAAGTTCTCGCTTTTGCTGCTTTCAAAAAGTATGCATCATAAAAACCAGACGACAGGACGAAATTACCAATCATAATTCGTCTTTTGTTTTCTGGCATAAAACCTTCTGAACGCGTATTATAATATAGCGCATCCAAATCTTTTGAATCTTCCGAGCGAAACCCGTAACGTACACCATCATAACGTGATAAATTACTCGCCACTTCAGCCGGCACAATAATATAATATGCCGCCAACGCATACTTTAAAGCCGGCATTTCCAGTTCAACAATCTTATGGCCCTTTGATTTTAGTAGTTCACATTTCTTTTTCAACGCTTCCCGAATTTCCGCATCCACTGACTCATTGTCAAAGTCCTTAATGACGCCAATACGGGTACAGGAATTGGGTAGTTCGAGACCGTCCGCGACAACGGGAGCGGATTGAGCGCCGGAGCCCCGTGACGACGGGCGCGCAGGCGCGTGTCGAGAACTATCCAATTCTGTACCAGACTCATCGTTATAGTAATCTGGCAACGTCGTCATGTCCTTCGGATCTTGCCCCGAAGCGATTGACATCAATAAATCCATATCATCTGGCGTCTTGGTGAAAAATCCAATACAATCAGTCGATGACGCCATTGCCACCACGCCGTAACGCGAAACACAACCATAAGTTGGTTTAAGGCCATATACTCCATTAAATGACGCAGGTTGACGGATTGAGCCGCCCGTATCAGTACCAGTTGCAAATTCTACGATGTCGAGCGCCACCGCTACTGCCGAACCACCAGAAGAACCCCCAGCTACTCGTTCACGGTCAAAAGCGTTTAAAGTCGGTCCAAAATATGAGTTTTCTGTCGACGAACCATGCGCAAAAGCGTCTAGGTTGGTTCGACCAATCATAATTGCATCTTCGGCTTCTAGCTTGGCCACAGCCGTTGCTGTAATTGGTGAAGTAAAACCCTGCAGAATATGTGCCGAAGCAGTAGTTTCGCCTTCTAGCGACAAAAAGTTGTCTTTAAGAGCATAAGGCACCCCCGCTAGTTTCCCTACTTTTTCGCCACGAGCAATTCTTTCATCAATTTCGCGCGCTTTCTTTAGTGCTGCTTCTTCGTTTAAAAACGTAAAAATATTATAATCAGCAAAATGTTTAGCTTTTGTTAAAGCATCTCTTACCAGTCTTTCGGCAGACACTTTTTTATTTGCAGTTTTCATAATACTTTTGGTACCTTTATCTGATTATCTTTTTCTTCGCGCGTCAGAGCTAGAAGTTGCTCGCGCGTAGCGTCCTGTACTTTGATTTCGTCATCTCTCCAGATATTTTCCATCTCAAAAACCTGGTAAGTTGGCTCTACCTTAGACGTGTCTAGTTCATCTAGTTGTGAAATGTATTTAATAATACCTTGCAAATCTTTACCCAACGACTCCGCTTCGGTGTCACTCAGGGTAAATTCTGACAAATTAGCCAAATGCAAAATATCCTCGCGTTTAATATCCATATCTATAATTATAGCACCTATTTTACATTCTTGAATAGTTTCTTTTTGACATACTCAAAAACCGGTTTCGATTCTTTTAAATCTAAGAAATAGCTCGCAATCAAATATGCACAAAGCGAAATAAATGATATTAGCATGAATTTTGGAATAGTGATTACCAAGGAATTATCTGTCGCCATAAGTGGAATAAACTTAGTCATCGAAAACGCCACGCATCCCGTAATCGCCGTCGCTACCAACATCCGAATAAAGGCTTTCCAAAAAGCTTTGTCTAGAAGTTCGTGATGTGATCGCTCATGTAAAATAAACAATAATAGGATGATTTCAAAAACCGCTCCAATCGACTGCGCGATACCTAGCCCATCTACACCCCATCCCAGTATCGAAAATAGAACCATCAGCCCAATAGTCGAACCAATAGCGATAATCGAAACTATAAACGGCGTCTTAGTATCTTGATAAGCATAAAACCCGCGCGAAGCAATGTGAAACACCGACTTAGCAAAAATCGCTACGCATAAAGTCCCTAAAATCGATGAAATGGTGCCGTTGCTATCATTGTTACCAATATTCGAAATGAAACTCGTTACATAACCTCGTCCAAAGAAAGCAATTACCGAAATTGGTAAAGCAATCCAAATAATCATCCTAAGTGCCTGTCTAAATGTATCATTAAACTTGCTACGGTCACCATTTCCCAGTTCTTCAGTTAGCTTCGGGAAAAATGCTGTAGATATTGCCACACCCACTAAGCTTACTGGCACTGTATGTAAGGTCGTCGCTTGGTCAAATGACCTTACTGCCCCCGCACCCATACGTGAAGACAAGTTAGTGGATACCAATGCGTTAACATAGTCAATTCCCTGGTCCAAAGAGCGTGGCGGTAAAAGTCTCAGGATAGTTCTAAAACCTTGATTTCGCCAATAAATCTTGAAATCATAATTGAACCCGAGTCCAAATAAACCAATGAGCGAAACAATTAATTGCATAATTGCACCCAAAATCACACCAAGTGCTACACCCATAATCCCACCTTCAAATATTTGTACGCCAAACAAATTAATCCCACTCGTAAAACAAGTAATACCAATAATAATCCCTATATTATATATAGCGGGTGCAAATGCATAAAAGATAAATCTTCCTACTGCTTGTTGCATCGAAGTCAGCACTGTCGCAATCGAAAACAAAAAAGGATTAATCGCAATCACGCGTGTCATATTGATAGCTAGCACCATTCCAGATTCGTCTAGGCCTGGTGATACTACATAACGAATCAATGGATCTGCAAAAATCATTATTAAAACCGATGCCGCTAAAGTCAGTAGTGCCAATAAATTAATTAAACTCGAAGACATCTCCCAAGCTGATTTTTTATTTCCCGTCGCTAGCCTTTGATTAAAAACTGGAATAAACGATACTGCAAGTGCTCCCGAAGTCAAAATAAAAAACATAAAATCCGGAATTGTAAAAGCTGCTGTATAGGCATCAATTCCAGTCGGATAAGTACCTAAATAATACGAGTTTAAAAGTCTATCACGGAACAGGCCAAGTAAAGCCGAGACTAATGTCGACGAAGCTAATACAATCGCTGCCGATTTTACCGACAGCCGAATATTAGCAAGCGCCACAACCGACCGAAACTTAAACTTTCGCATAATACAATAATAGCACATAATAAGTATTTATGTTTTTTTAAAAATTGTGTATAATACTTGTATGACTAAAAAGAAATCGGAGGTGATTTTGCCGAAGAAATCCAAAAAGGCCAAATCATCCAAAAAAACTGCGAAGAACATGAATCTTTATTCTAGCTTGGCATACAAACACCGAGCAAAGAAAGAAGCCAATGCGCGTCGTCGCGCCGAAGAGCTAGCTAAGCTCCCTAAAGAGCCGGTCAAGCGTTTCTTTGCCAGGCTTCACCCAAAACGAGTTTTTAAATGGTGGTTTTCTTGGCGTGGTCAAAAAGCTATCCTGAAATTCTTTGCCGCCTGTATTCTAATTGGTATCATCTTTATTGGTGGTCTTTTCCTTTATTACAAAAAAGACCTTGAAGAAATTCGTCTTGACGAAATGACTATTTCCGAGACAGTCAATACCTATCTAGATCGCAATGGCGAATTACTCTGGAAAGATACCGGTAGTGACGACTATCGCTTAGTGGTAAGCGGTGATGATATTTCCGAATATATGTATCAAGCTACCGTCGCTATCGAAGACAAGAACTTTTATGGCCACCATGGTGTAGACTTTATTGCTCTCGGGCGTGCTATATTATATACGGTCACCGGTCAAGATGTCCAGGGCGGTTCCACGCTCACTCAGCAGCTCATCAAGCAGGTTTATTTCTCTGACGAAGCCGCCAGCGCCAACCGTGGTGGTATCCAACGCAAAATCAAGGAGCTTATTTTAGCCATTGAGCTAGAAAAAATGTATTCCAAAGAAGAAATCCTGACCATGTATCTAAATCAATCTCCTTACGGTGGTCGCCGTAACGGTGTGGAGTCGGCCGCTCAAACTTATTTCGGCAAATCCGCCAAAGATCTCACTCTTCCAGAAGCAGCCCTGCTTGCCGCAATTCCAAACAACCCTGCGGTATTAAACCCATACAATCCATACGGCAACGAGATGCTAATCGAACGTCAACACAAAGTGCTCGACGATATGGTAATCAAAGGATACATCACCGAAGACGACGCTAAAATCGCCAAAGAATTTGATATTCTCGCCACCATCCAACCAGAAGCAAATCAATATGCTGGCATGTTGGCTCCCCACTTCGTGCTCGAAGTCAAAAAACAACTTGAAGAAAAATATGGCATTTCTACCATGCGTGCTGGTGGGTGGACCATTAAGACTACTCTAGATCTCCGCGCACAAAAAATTGCCGAAGATTCAATCGCCATCGGTGTGGAGCAATTGTATCGTAACCGCACAGATAATTTAGCTATGGTTTCGGTTGATGTTGAGACATCCCAAGTTATCGCTATGGTTGGTTCAGCTGATTTCTTTAACCCTACCTACGGTGAGCTAAATGTTACCACCGATTCTATTATTGAGCCAGGTTCTTCAATTAAGCCAATTCTCGACTACGCACCATTATTTATGCAACGTGAAGGCATCAACTATGGTCCAGGTTCTGTGCTAAAAGACGAAAATATTAACAAAATATATTGTGCTGGTTATTCTGGTAGTTGTGCGCTTACCAATGCCACTAATACTTTCTACGGTAATGTGACAATCCGTTTCTCCCTAGGCCACTCGCTTAATATTGCCGCCGTCAAAGCACTATATATTAATGGTATCGACAATTCTCTAGAAGTCGCCCATGCTTTAGGTGACAAGACATATTGTGAAGGACGCGAAGGTTACGGCCTTTCAATCGCCATCGGCTCCGGCTGCGGTGTCAAGATGGTCGAACATGCCAACGCTTATGCTTCCCTTGCCCGTGGTGGCTCCTACAAAGATTTAGCCTATATACTTGAAGTTAAAAATTCATCAGGTGAAGTAATTGAGTCATGGACCGATTCCGAGGCCACCCGCGTAGTTGACGAACAAGTTGCTTATATGATCTCAAGTATTCTAAGCGACCGCTCAGCTCGCTGGGCAAACAGCACCATTGGTTTCAATATTCCAGATGTCTGGACGGCAACCAAGACTGGTACCACTACCACCGCTCGCTCCACCGAAGTCAAAGACTCTCTGATTGAAAGCTATTCTACTGCCGTATCGACCTTCGTTTGGAACGGTAATCACGACGGCTCTGGTTTTGCAGTTGGTTCTGGTGACCCAGTGCGTTATGTTGTAGGTAATTTCATGGAAAGAGTTCATCACGAAGTCTACGAGCCAGACGGTCGCTGGCATTCGGGCGATCAGCCAGCCAAACCAGCCGGCATCCAAACTCTGACCGTAAATGGCAAGACCGATATTTGGCCAAGTTGGTTTAATGCATCCAAAAACTCTGGTATTGCCAAAGAAACTTTAACTTTTAATCGCTACAATCATTTATTAGCAACTAGTTGTACTCCAGAAAATTACAAAATTGAAGTTGAAGTTACTAAGGTCACAGATCCTATGACCGGCGAAGATGTCTACAATGTTCCTGAGCCATATAATCGCGAAGAAAACGACCCATGCAACTACCAACCACCAAGGGTTGCCTTATCGGTTAGCGGCAAGAAACTCGTCGCCACTATCGCCAAGGGCACCTATGACTTAGCTGGGTACACTCTTCAAGTTACTGCTAATAATCAAACCAAAGAATACAATAGTATTTCAATTGGTGCCGATGGTACCATCAGCGGTTACACCTTAACTGGTCAAGAATCATTAGTCAAACTCTTAGTCTCCGATGCTGCCGGTTATATTGCATCAGGCGAAGTTACTTTGACTCCTAAGCCAAGCGTTGACGATAACAATAATAGTTAATCATTTACGTCGAGATATTTTAGCAAAAATCATTTTGCCAGCAGATGTTTCGTGGAATCGCATAAATTCCACTGTTATTTCCTTTCCAATTCTATTAGCCGCACCGTCTACCACCACCATTGTGCCATTAGACAAATGCCCAACTCCTTGCCCCCTGCCGGAGCCTTTTTCCGAAATCTTAAGTTTAATTTTTTCGCCTGGCAAAAACTCTGTTTTTACTGCTAGAGCCAAATCATTCACATTTAGTGCCATGATTTTTTCCGCTTCGGCAACTTTGATTAAATTATAATCAATTGTTAAAACTGCTCCCCGATTCTCCTTAGCGTATTTCAATAATTGCTCGTCAACTTTTTTCATACCATCGCCGTCGTCCACTATTTCGGTATTAACTTCAATCACGCGTTCTAGCTCTGAAATATTATCTAGCCCAGCTCTAGCTCGGTTTCTTTTTTCGTTATCCTTACCGTCAGCCAGTAACTGCAATTCTCTCAGTACGCTTTTTAAAACAATCAAATCGCCATCAATAAAGCCAGTCCGGGCGATATTTAGAATTCGTCCGTCAATCAAAACTGACGTATCGACATAAATCTTTCTTGCACCGCTCCTTGTCGGTCTGAAGCGTTTAAACGTGAGATACGAAGTCTCCACCAAAATTATTAAAACAATTATCAATATAAACCATTCCATACGGTAATTATATCAAATCTTTATCGTATTGAATTGCTTTGAAATGATTTTG
>CAMYZY010000021.1 GCA_947304075.1 uncultured Candidatus Saccharibacteria bacterium | reverse complement strand
AGTGGTAAGGCATCGGGTTCTGGTCCCGACATTCAGGGGTTCGAATCCCTTCACCCCAGCCATTTTTATTGCATAAAAATACCCTAGCAATTGCTTTCTAGGGTTATTTTTAGAGATGTCTCATGATAAAGAGTGGATCAAGTGACCCATTTATGGTCACTTCTCTTTTCTTTAACAGATCTTCTACCGTCGATTCTCCGTCAATTATCTTCTGGATATCGGTGAAGTATTCTTTTTTCTTCTTCTCCTTTCTTTCATTACAGTAGTTCTCATAGAGCTTTAAGCCCATTAGGCTTCCCATGGCATGAAGTACACCGTCTTCTTCCACATCCTTCGTTGGAACACTGTCGATGAGTAGTAATGCTTCATACGTAGTTCTTATTTTTTCAAGTTTAGTTGACGTTTCCTGTCCCATTTTTTCTGAAATAACGCGTTCAATAAAAATAGGAATCGTTTCCTTGTAAACCAAATCTGAAGTACAACCAGGTCTGGATTCGAGCAATGCATGCATTAGCTCATGTGCATAGGCAACCTTCATCGTTATATTTGGTATACCACCCATGGTGATTTTAAGAAAAGGAGCTTGTCTCCCAATCGACTTAGGCACCATCGAATCTGGAACAACGGCAATTTGCTTAAATATATTCGCTTGTAATAACGTACAAGGTTTTCCATCTATTACCAATGGTATATCAAATATTGACACTTTTTGCAAAGCTCTATTATCTTTGTGTACCCAATCATCATTTCAGTATCAGAACTGATACTTTTTACGCTTTCTTAACTTATTAAATACACGTCGTGCAGTTTAAAGTTCTCTTCATAAAAGTTTATAGCTTCCTGACGTATCTGTTCTTCTGTCAATTCTATGGTGTATAAATCTTCTCCAATCGCAATACCGTTCTTATCAAGGTCAAGGTTTTTCCTAAACGCTTTCATGCATTTAATACCAGTATTTTTTAATGATATTCCAGGGCGGTTTAGCTATGCTTTTGCATCATACTACTTGTTAGTTTAAAAAAAGACCGTATTCCTACGGTCTTTAGTATTTTTTTAATATGCTTCCTGCTCTAAACGCGTACAATCTACAAATCTTTTCCAAGAACCAAAGTAGTTATTTATTTCGCACATTATTCGTTTTACAGAATACTTTTCTTTACCTCTTTTTTTGACATATTTGAGAAAAATATTCATGTTCGGTTCTCTTTTAAATTTATAGAGAAAATCATAGTACTTATCAATATAGAATTTTTCCGTCCAATGTTGTGCTTCAAATGTTCTTTCCTTATCTGTTGCCTGCATAAGCTGTTTCATAAAAGTATTTCTATCATTCCCATAGATTCTTTTATACTCTTCCCAATGGTATGTCGATAATACTTTTGCTAATTCTCCACATGTTGGAACTCGACAATAGACTTTTTTGTAATCTCGTCCACAATGTAACACTATTTCACGAAGTAGATTGATTCTTTCTATATCAATTAGTACATTTTTACAAAAACTATCCCAAGAACCATAGTAGGATAAGTACAATTCGACATAATCAGCTCCAACGATTTTCTCGAAATCTCCTTTCGATAAATTACCATTTTGCTGATAATGCATATTCCATGCGCAGTGTTCAGCTTCAGATAGCGTAATCATATTGACTGATTTAAGGACGGAATTAATTATATCTTTCCAGCTACCATATTTCCCTAAACAATATTCATAGTTTGAAGCGCCAATGTCCTTTAGGAGTTCATTCCTTTTTGGTAGTTTCTTGGTCTGCATCGCCCTTTGGCCCAGTATTGTAAATTCTTTCAATAATTCAGCTCTTGTGATTTTACGTGTATATATATCGAATCCTGCCATTTTTAGGAATTTATCCCAGTTTTCAAACTGTGCTAATACTGTTTCGAGATTATGATTAATCCAGACATCATGAGCGTATTCTTCTTCTGTCGGTGGTCTTCCACCAAGATCCTCGGCGAATTGGCGTACTTCTTCTATCATCTCCTTTTTGATGGATATCCTGCGAGAGATTTCGTTGATTTTCTGAACAATAAATTCGAGTTCAATATTGCGATTACCGAACTGTTTTGCTTCGATATGCAACTTGAATTTTTTCTCGCCTTTTTTCTCAGTTTCAGAATTATTCCATTTTTTGATACTGAGTGCCAGCTCGTTAACTATCTTAATTCTGTCTACATTCCCGACAAAATCATATACTGTTACGCTGTCTTTGCCTGGACATCTACGTAGACCTCTGCCAAGTTGCTGATAATAGACTACTGGTGACATTGTCGAACGCAGGAAAACTATCGTATCTGCATGAGGAATGTCAACTCCTTCGTTTAACATGTCTACTGACACTATCGTCGATAGCTCACCTTTACGAAATGATTTTAAGGTTGTTGCATTCTGCTCATTTGAACACCCTGAATGCATAATACCGGAACCTGGTAATAAACTATGCATTTTATTTGCATGTGATATTGATGTGCAGAACACTAACATACTACTGTTTTGACGTTTTTCAAGCACCATTGCAGCAACTTCTTCGTCTGTTTTTGGATTGAATATTTCTCCGTTCTCTGGATCTTCTTCAAGATTTATCAGTTCGTCTAAAACTAGTCGATAATTAATACTAGTCAATATACCTTTCTGAATTGCCTCAGGAAGCTCCAGCGAATAGATTGTTTGCCCAAATGTCAAATTTAGGCTCATTCCGTCAAGACGGTTTGGCGTTGCCGTCATACCCAATAAAAACTTAGGCTGAAAATAGTTTAGTACTTTCTGGTACATACCAGCCGGAGCATGATGTGCCTCATCTACTACGATGTAGGCAAACTCGTCTGCCTTGAACAAATCTAAGCGCAGATAGATAGATTTAATTGATGCAAACAATATTCTAGAGTTTATTTTCTTTGTTTCGCTATTAAATAAACCATATCTGTATTTATTGCCCAAGATGCTTCGAATTTCATTCATATCCTGTCTCAGTATTTCGTTGCTATGGCATAATAACAAACATCTACCTCCTTCTTCACGAAGAAAGTGTTCGATGTCAAATGCGCATACAGCGGTTTTACCTATACCGGTCGCCATCACTACTAATGCCCGATTATCACCGCGCATTCTTGCTTTTTTGATTGATGCTAGTGCTTCAATCTGATAATCCTTTAGATCTTCTTCCTTTAACATGTTACCCCCTTCATATAGTTCAAGAAGCATTTTTAAATTGCAAGTGGTAAGTTGTAATTAACCACTTGTATAATTATAGCATATGCTTATTATTTTGTCAAGTATATCACAGGGATAGCACTATATCAGAGCATTCTCTAAGTTTTATTTAATAAACTCAAGATTCCGTTTATCGTTTCTTAGTATTTATTATTATGCTACAATTGATTTCGTTATGGCAATGTAAAACATATCCCATTGTACTTTTACAAGGAGGTGGAACTAATGACCAGCGTAATTGTCTACACTTCAGCGTTTCTTGTTGTTTTGCTTGCATTCGCCCTAATCATTCGTAACTTTATTGACTTAAAAAACCATGATGAAGGAACTCCCGAGATGAAAGATTTAGCCAAAATTATTCGCGAGGGTTCTAATACTTTCATGAAGAGAGAATATCGTGTCATTATCCCGACCGTTATCTTCTTTGGCGTTCTTTACTCCCTTTTTACAGAATCATTTGCAGGTGTGGCCTTGGTTTTCGGTGCTGCATTAAATATGATTGCAGTAGAAATTGGTATGCGAGCTGGAACTTATGGAAATGTACGAACAACAAATGCTGCAAGGACAACTAAGGCCTTGAGTCGCACAATGCGCATTGCTTTACTGGGTGGAAGCGTTAGTGGCTTCGCTGTACCCGCGTTTGGGCTGTTTGGGTTTTTAATTGTTTGGCTCTTATCTGGGACTGCCCATGTTGACGTTGTTGGACATGGACTGCTTGGGCTCAACAGCTGTAATCCTGTAACTATGAGACTTGGTTGCTTTTCACTTGGTTTCTCATTGGTTGGCATGTTCAATCGTGTCGCTGGTGGGAACTATACAAAAGCGGCCGACATTTCGGCTGACATTGTCGGAAAGAATGTTCATAACATGCCTGAAGATGATTCGAGAATGCCTAATACGGTAGCCGATTTTATCGGCGATTGCGTAAATGACATCGCGGGCAATATTTCCGATCTTGCAGAGAGTTTTGTGGCTACACCAACCGCTTGCATCTTAATTGCCATGCAGATTTTTAAAGATAATCCGGCGGCGCTTATCGCGTCCTGTTTATTTCCATTTTTGTTATCTGCTGGTGGTCTTCTCAGCAGCTTGATTGGTGTGACTTCGGTTATTCTTGCGAATCGAAAAAAAGTTAAAACTGACGAAAATGGCAGCCAAATTGTAGTTTCTCGTGACAATGTCGATCCTTCACTGGAATTAGACTTAGCAACTTACCTTTCGGCTGGTATGGTGTTTATTATTGGCCTAATTGGAGCATTCTTGGTTTTCGGCAGTCTCGAAAACCCTGAAGCGTTTGGCTTCAAATTGGGCTGGTTTTCGCCATGGCTAGCTTCTGTACTTGGTGTAGTTAGCTCAGTCGCTGTAGGTAAGTTGACTGAATACTATACCAGTATGAAATTTGCACCTGTGCACAAGCTTAAATCAATGGCTTACGAAGGTGATTCCTTTGTAGTCACTGAAGGCGACGCGATTGGTTACCGCTCAACTCTGTGGCCAATTCTTGCTATTGGCATGTCCATGATTGTTTCCCACATGATATGCGGGGTTTATGGTATCGCCATTGCTGGACTCGGTATGCTTAGTTTTGTCGGGACCACAGTTTCTATTGATGCTTTTGGCCCGATTGCCGATAATGCAGGCGGCATTGCCGAAAGTTGTCATTTGGATCCTGAAGTGCGCAAAATCACTGATCAACTTGATGCCGTAGGCAACACTACGGCAGCAATCGGTAAGGGAAATGCAATTGGCTCTGCCACTTTTGCAACCGTTTCTCTTATCATGTCTTACATTGGGAGCTATTCCCATGAAAGCATCGACTTAATGTCGGTCATTGTATATTTGGTAGTCGGCATTGTGGTTGGCGGAGCGCTAGTAATGTTTTTTAGTGCACTACTAACCGACAACACTATTGTTGCAGCCAAACAATTAGCCGACGCCGGTGAAGAGCAATTAAAAATTCCTGGAGTTATTGAAGGAACCGTAAAGCCGGACTACAACAGCGTAATCGAGCTGGCCGCGAACAATGCATTGAAACATATGCTTGTGCCATCCGTTATGGCGCTAGTGGCTCCTATTTTATTCGGTTTCTCATTTGGACCAAATTTTGTGCTTGGACTGCTGATTGGCGCGACTGCAGTTGCGGTTAGTCTTGCCATCTATAATGGTAATTCGGGTGGTGCTTTCGATAACGCCAAAAAGGCAATCGAAATCAAACGAGCAAGTTGCCCAAATGACGCTAAATTAGCACAGGCGCATAAAGCAGCTGTAACTGGTGACACTGTTGGTGATACGCGCAAAGATGTTGTGGGTGTTGCACTTGATATCTTTATAAAAACCATGTCTACGGTATCAAATACTCTCGCATCTTTGTTTAGATCGTTCCATCTCTTTTGAATTATCCCCCGGCATTAGCTGGGGGATATTTCATTATTATGTTATAATTCTAATATCATGACTAGAAAGAAAAAGACTTTTACAAAGAAACAACTTAAAGAACTAAGCGCTGAAGAAGTGATTGATAAACTTCAGCACGAAAACTACTCATTGCTCACTACTCTCGGTGCTGAAAATCTGCGTAAGGAAATGGTGCCAGTGGGCAAGGCATGTAATGCCGCAATTAATTATTTCTTTAGTACTACTGGTCCAAAACACGACCAGGAAAAACATAATCAAGCTGCTCGTAAAAAACTAGTGAGAGTTTTGTCGAAACTTACCCCTGGTTCTTATGCTGGTATGCCAAAGGATAGTAAAAATGGTCTCGTGGTTGGTTTTAACCATCCTTCGCTTGGCGAAATTGCTAGGATTCTGACCATGAAGATTGATATCATGGGCGACAAGCCGATGTATTTTCCGGTTAATCTGCCATGGTATGAATCTTTGGCGCCAAATTACGATCGAATTAAACGACTTGGTATTATTATTACTCCCACAATTACTCCTGCCACTTGGAAAAAGATGAATCTAAAAGAAGGCACTGTGCTTTATAATGAAGGTTCTAGACTTAAAAAAGAGTTTAGAGACATTTATACCAAGATTTCTCACGATGGTGTCAAAAATGGCGGTGTGGTGTTTGTCGCGCCTTCGGCTACACGTCAAGCTACCGTGTTTAAGAATGAAGATGTTTATAATAAAGAAGAAGAAATCATCCCAACGATGTCAATGTTAGCAGTAAAACTATACTCTGACCCAGAGATGAATTGTGATTTTTTGCCGATGGCTGTGCTTCCGCCTAAAGGATACAAGCGCGGCTTAAATTTCCGAAAAAAATACCGTCTAATTCCAGGTGAAATTATGACAGCTAAGAGTATTCGTAAAAAATACTTTAAAGAAAAGAACCCGAAACGCCTTGAAGGTTTCGACTACGATTTTCATCAAAAAATTGCAGACAAATTGCCAAAAGAATTCTGGTATTAACCCTGTGCTTTTGTCGTTTTTTGTGCTAAAATAAGCATAAGCATGGCTGACGAAGATTATTTTTATCATCCTTTGGAAAATATTGAAGATATTGATGTTTTTTATGATGCGGTCGAAAGAACTAATCTTACCAAATCGCTTTCGCCGGAGCGCCCTTATACTTATTGGACGATTGAGCTTTATGACCAAAAGAATGGAATCAGGGGCGGTGGTGGTCTTGGTGTACTGGCTGCCGATACTAGGCGCGTAGCCGAAAAAATGGGTATTCCATTTGTTTTGCTTACGCCCTTTTACCCTTCTGAAACTCAGCAAATCATTGAAAACGGTGAAATAAATGATATTCACAAAGACGTAGACTACCATAAATTTGGTTATAAATTTATAGATAGTGTTTTTGTGAAATGTTGCAATAATATCTGTAAACTCGATGTAATTGAAAAGAAATTTAATAGTACACGTATTATTGCTATAACGGAACCTAATTTTGGTGAACTATATTCTGGTATGAGTAGTTCGGACCATCGAATTTACCAGGAAGTTGCTCTGGGATTTGGTGGTTATCAAGCATTAAAGCTATTAGGGCTAAAGCCTGCTATTATGCAACTAAATGAAGTGGCGACTTTTTTCGCGGCTCTAGCGCGGCTAGACGAGCTTACAAGTAACGGTATGGATTTTTATGAAGCCGTAGTCTACACAAGGAAACACACTTTATATACAAATCATACTTTGGTCCAGGCGGCGGAAGCGCAATTTAGTTTGGACCAATTTAGACGATTTGTATTTCCAAATCTTAAATCTGCAGCAGTGCGAAAATGGCTAACTGATAAGTTTGACAATGGCAATATCAAACTTTCTTCTGCATCTATTGAGATTGCAGAGCTAAGAAGTGGTGTCTCAAAACTACATGCTCGTGTTGCTAACTATCACGATATTTCTGGCAATAAGGTAAAATTTAAAGCTATTACGAACGGAATCGATATGGATACTTGGACCATGCCAGAAGTTTTAGATTATTACCATGAAAATTCAATACTTGACCGCGTGAACTACCCGACTAATGATTATGCAGACAATCTAAATCGGCTAAATGCCGAAACCATTCGTAAGTTTAAGAAGGAAGGGCGTGAGATATTAAACAAAGTTCTCAAAAACCGTCCAGATCATAATGGTAATATATTGCAGTTTTCTGATGATGATTTTATCTTTGATTTTAAGAGACGTTTTGTTGATTACAAACGTCCTGATTTGGCCTTTAGAGATTCTTCAAGGTTACGAAATATTTTGGAGCCACGCAATGCGCACTATATCTTAACTGGGCGAATTCATACTGGTGACCCGGTAATGCCGGCAAAACTAAAGCACATTCTTAATATCGTAAACTCGGATGATTATCTAAAAACTCATGTTCACTATATTCCTGATTATGATGAAGAGTTAGCTTATGGATTGTCTTGTGGTAGCAATGTTGCAATCAATGTACCTATTGTAGGCCTAGAAGCATGTGGGACGAGTTGGATGAAAGATGTCGCTAATTTAAATCTTTTAATCTCGACTCACGATGGTGGTGTGGCAGATGCCCATATGGATGATTACTTTAATGTTAATGGTGCTACTGAAGAAGATGAGCTTGACATGCTTTATCAGCAAATGGAAGACGCAATTTCAGTTTGGGAAAACGATTTTGACCTAGAATATGTCATGATGCGCCAACTTCGTGCATTTTTGCCGATAGTTTCAGGGGCAAGAATGTTAAGAGATTATCTTGACTATTTGTTCCCGAAGTAGTAAAATATTGACAAGTCTGGTATCAGACGTTTTTTATAGGTAAAGGAGATAGATGGCCAAAATTACCAGAATTAAAGCCAGCGACGGAACTTCCAAAAAGGAGGATTCGAGCGAACCGACAATTACTCGAAAGAAAGTTGTCGTCAAAGACAAAAAACTTGAGAAACAGAATAAAAAAGAAGCAAAAAAAGCATTAAAGAAAGCCGCTAAGGATAAAGCCAAAGAGAAAAAACCATTTATCCTGATTAGGCCTTTTGTATATTTAGGTAGATATTTAAGAGATTCTTGGCACGAACTTAGACAGGTGCGCTGGCCAAATCGTAAAGCGACTTGGAAAATGGTGCTCGCAGTAATTGTTTATACACTATTATTTGTTTTGATTATTAGTTTGCTAGACATCTTCTTCTCGTGGTTGTTTAGTTTATTATTAAGTAAATAAAGAAAGGTTTATATATGGCAGTAAATAGATATGATGACACTAGAGCTTGGTATGCAATTTCTACCTACTCTGGTTACGAAGACAAAGTCGCTGATTCAATCAATCAACGCGTTGACACGGTTGAAATGGCAAATAAGATTTTTGAAGCGATTGTGCCAAAAGAAAAACAAATAGAAATCAGAAATGGTAAGCGTAAAATTGTTGATCGTAAAATTTTGCAAGGTTATGTACTTGTCGATATGAAACTTTCGGATGAAACTTGGTATATTATTCGTAATACTCCTGGTGTGACTGGATTTATCGGTAATGGTACACAGCCAACGCCTGTTTCCGACAAAGAGATTGCCAAGATTAAAAAGCGTATGGGCGTAGAAGATCCGAAGTTTTCGGTTAAATATGAAGTTGGTGAAGTGGTTTCTATCACCGACGGGCCATTTAAGGGCTTTGACGGTTCGATTTCCGAGATTGATGCTGATAAGGGTAAGCTCAAAGTGATGGTTTCGATGTTTGGACGTGAAACACCTGTCGAACTTGATGCTTTACAAGTAAAACAATTGAACTAGCAACTAAAAAGCATTTTAAGGACACGCGTCGTTTTCCCCTGTCGCCACAGGGGAAAACGCGCTAATTCTCGCCTTGCCAGGCTCCGAAATGTCCTTAAAATGCTTTTTTAGTTGCTATTTTATTGATTTCTTGGTATAATACCATAGTTACGCACTAGAAAGGTATTTATATATCATGGCAGAAAAGAAAGTAATTGGGAATTTGAAGCTAAGAATTCCAGCGGGTCGCGCTACGGCAGGACCTCCGGTTGGTTCTACGCTTGGTCAATGGGGTCTCAATATGATGGATTTCATTAATCCATTTAATGAGAAAACCAAAGATTTAATGGGTAAAAACGTAATTGTTCATATCCGCGTATTTGAAGATAGGACTTTTGACTGGACTTGTCTAGGTCAGCCAGTTGATGATTTGATTCGTGAGGCAATTAAGATTGACAAAGGTTCTGGTAAGCCAAATGTCGATAAGGTAGGGAAGATTACAAAGGCTCAACTGAAAGACATCGCTGAAAAGAAAATGGAACAACTTAACGCTGTTGATATCGAAGGAGCAATTAA
>CAMYZY010000020.1 GCA_947304075.1 uncultured Candidatus Saccharibacteria bacterium | reverse complement strand
TATGCATGCAAAAATACCATATTTTTTGTAAATAATCAAGTGTTTAGAGCTTGTCGATAATGTTTCGAGCTTCGGCGACAGAGTGGGTTTCCATTAGCTCGGCTCGGATTTCTTTGGCGCCAGGGAAATTATTGATATAGATTTTGAAAAAATGCTTTAGGGGTTCATATGATGGAGCACCTGAATGGCTATTTTCGAAACCGCTTCGCTCGCGCCTGTCGTCACAGGGCTCGCTCGCTAGCTTGCTCCCGTTGTCGCAAATGTTTCTCAAATAGCCATTCAGGTGTTCTTCGTATAAGTCTAGGTGCATTTTTAGAAGCTCCATGAGTTCGTCACGGGATGGAGTGTGGGTGGTGAAACAGTAGGGATTAGCGAATACGCCACGGCCAATCATAAAACCGTCAATTTCTGGGTATTTTGCATAGAGTTCCATAGCGTGAGCACGATCTCTAATGTCACCGTTTATGATGAGTTTAGTCTCTGAGCTGATTTCATCACGTAGCTTAATGATGTCGGGTATAAGTTCGTGATGGGCGGGGACTTTGCTCATTTCTTTTTTGGTACGAAGATGAACAGTTAGGGCTGCGGGGCGTTCTTGTAAAAGTGTGGGAAGCCAGGTTTGGTATTCTTCGACTTTGCTCCAACCGAGACGGGTTTTGATAGATACGGGGAGAACGGTAGATTTGACGGTGTTTCTAAAACATTCCATGGCTAGCTCGGGAGTTTTAATCATGGCAGCGCCGCCGCCGGCTTGATTGACATGCTTGTCTGGACAACCAAAATTAAGATCAATTCCAGAAAACCCTAGCGATGAAAGCGCGGATGAAACTTCCGAAAAATGTTCAGGATTTTTGCCCCATATTTGGGCAATAATAGGGGAATCGGTAGGAGCGATTTGGAATCTTTCTAGAGCATTTGCGCGGCCTTTTTCGGAAGCATAGCTAGATACGTTGGTAAATTCTGTATAAAATAAATCTGGACGACCAGCACGAGCGATGACTTGACGAAAAATAATATCCGTAACACCTTCCATGGGCGCTAGGATGAGAAAAGGTTTAGGTAATTTTTGCCATATATTCATAAGATTATGGGACGATATTACTATATTATGAGCGGAAAAACAACCCGCTGACGCTGATAAAAGTGGTCGGGGCGGTTAGTTTATGGGATTTGAGCATACAGGTGTGTTATAATTAAATTGCTCATGTCATACTTCGGTCACTGGCAATGAGAAAAGTTTAAGGTTGCGGGTGTTTGTCATTTACAGCCGTAACTATGAGCCAATAAATTAGGCTCACATAAATGACTCTATTAAATCTAATTTAAGGAGTCTTTATGAAAAACTTTAACAAAAACAATCAAGAACAAGTCGAGGTAATGGCTCTGTTCGGTTACGAGATGACACCATGTCAGCCTCTTACTTTTAGGCGACGCGGTGAATCAGAAACCGAGGTCACAGAGCTTCTTCGAACGCAAATTCGTTTTGCGGGCGGAGTGGCACTTCATATCTTCGACATTCTGGTTGGTCGGGAACAAATGACGCTCGAATTCAATTCGCGCGATCTTTCCTGGCACCTCACACAATAGAAATAGCCCCGTAATGGGGCTTTTCTATGTTATAATTTTTACATGCAAGAATTACAAAAGAGATTGGATGAACTAAAGGAAGCTTTTTTGAAATTGTTTGAAAAACTGGATATTGAGACTAAATTAAAGCAAATTCTTGATTTAGAAAAACAAGTGGCAGAGCCGGAAATTTGGCGGGATGTAAAGAGAGCCACTGAGTTAAACCAGGAGTTAGCCAAGTTGCAAGATGAGACGGAGCCGTTTGTGTTACTTAGAGCGCAAATTGGTGATTTGGGCGAGCTAATGAATATTTCGGATGAGAGTATGAAGGATGAGTTTGATGAACAAATTACGGCAATGGAAAAGAAGCTGGCGGAGTTAAAAAAGGGATTGAGATTTCAGGGACCGTATGATAGGAATGATGCGATTCTTAGGATTACTTCTGGGGCCGGAGGGACGGAAGCGATGGATTGGGCAGGGATGCTGGAAAGGATGTATAGTAGGTTTTTTGAGAAAAAAGGTTTTAAGGTGAGTTGCCTAGAGCGAGTGACGGGTGAAGAAGCGGGGATAAAAACGGCGGTTTATGAAATTACGGGTAATAATGTGTATGGACTATTAAAGTCGGAGCATGGCGTGCATCGACTAGTTAGGCTGTCGCCATTTAATGCACAAAATCTTAGGCAGACATCGTTTGCGCTTGTCGAAATTTTGCCGGTGATTAAGGCGGATACAGATGTGGTGATTGATGAAAAGGATTTACGAATCGACGTCTATCATTCTGGTGGGCATGGTGGTCAGGGAGTGAATACGACAGATTCGGCGGTCAGGATTACACATCTTCCGACTAATACGGTGGTGGCGATTCAAAATGAGCGAAGTCAGCACCAAAACAAAGAGAAGGCGATGGAGATTTTAAGGGGTAAATTGGCGCAGATGCAAATGGAGCAACATGCAGAGACGATTGGAGAATTACGTGCAGGTGAGTCGGCGGGATGGGGGCAGCAGATACGTAATTATGTCTTGCAACCGTATAAACTTGTGAAAGATACGCGCACGGGGTATGAATCTACTGACCCAGATGCGGTACTAGACGGTAAGATTGATGATTTTATTGACGCTTATCTGGAAAATAACCATTAGCATTGACAGAATGATATTTTAGTGATATAATAAAAGGAGTGGGTCGTATGGGCCCAAGTATTTTAAGGAGGGAAATAGAGTGGAAAACTACAACCCGTTTTATGGCGTTAGAAGTAGGGCCATCGTCAATTTCATTAATGTGGGAGTTGACGATATTATGGTGATAGATAGTCCGATTAGGATTTTTTCGATTTTTTATGAAAAGGTCGGAGACTTCTTGGATCTGTCTGAGTATAAATCGGATAGCCCTACTGCAAAGTTTTTCGAAGGCAAGTCGATTCATAAAATCTTGTCAGGGTTAAATGATGAGATGAGCCCGGAAAAGGTACTTGTCAACGAATCAAAGGGGGTAGTTGCAATTAAATTTGCAACTTCCAATGAAGAAATTGACAACTTTTTCTTGGTGAAAACCAAGAGTAATGGGCCGGCGTTTATCATCCAGCCCTTAGACAACCCCTCGTTTTACTATTATTTGACCTATGAAGATGGTCAGGTCGTAGTAAAAAAAGAAACATAATGTTTATTCCCAGCTTAGGCTGGGAATTTTTATTTTAGGGGTTGGCAAGAGAAAACAGTTGTGATATAATTAAGTAGTTATCTAGACACAAGGAGAGGTCCAAAGAATGTCAAGCATGGAAACCAGCCTAAAAGTCTAGTTTTAATAGTGTATTTTGCTTGGTGTACAGAAGTAAAATGCTCTAATAAAATCCTGCTATAGGTAGGAGAAGTGGTTTTGCCTGTTGTACAGAGGCAAAACTCTAAAATAATATTAAACGAAAGGAATAGGATGCAAGTCATTCTCGGCACCAAAATTGGTATGACCCAGATTATCGGTGAATCGGGTGAAGTTACGCCAGTAACGATCCTGCAAGCCGGTCCGTGCACGGTGACTCAGATAAAAACTGTCGACACCGATGGTTATAATGCTGTGCAAGTGGGCTACGGTCAGGGTAAGAATCTGAGCAAGTCGGTTTCCGGTCACGTAAAGAAGGCCGGTGAAAATATCAATCCTAAGATCTTGAAGGAATTTCGTCTTGACACAATTCCAGAAGACATGAAACTAGGGGATACTCTAACGGTCGAAAGTTTCAAATTGGGAGATAAGGTCTCAGTAACTGGTACAAGCAAAGGTAAAGGTTTTGCTGGTACTGTGAAAAGACATAATTTTAACGAATCACGTAATACGCATGGTTTTAAAGGTAATATTCGTCGCGTAGGTTCAATTGGTTCAATGTACCCACAGAAGATTTTTAAAGGCAAGAAAATGCCTGGTCGTATGGGACATGATACTGTGACGGTAAAGAATTTGGTGGTTTCTTATATTGACGTCGAAAAGAATTTGATTGGACTAAAAGGCGCGGTGCCTGGCCCAAACAAAGGAATCGTAAGCGTGGAGGGAAAGGAGTAATATGGCTACATTAAACAAAGACATTTTTGGTTTGAACGTAGAAAACCACGAACTCGTGAAACTCGCTTATGATGCATATCTTGCTAATTCACGTTCTTCGCACGCAAAAACTTTGAAGCGTGGTGAAGTAAGTGGTGGCGGCAAGAAACCTTGGAGACAAAAAGGAACTGGTAGAGCACGTTTTGGCTCGACTCGTAACCCGATTTGGCGACATGGTGGTGTGGCATTTGGTCGCACTGGCAACGAAAATTTCACTAAGAAAATTGCTAAATCATCTAAACTATTAGCTGTGCGTCAAGCATTATCGATGAAAAATGCCGACAAGGCCGTGTTGATTTTACCTGCTGATGTAAAATTAACTGGTAAAACTAAAGACGCAGCAAAAGTCTTAAAAGACATGAAACTTGATGGCAAAAATGTATTAGCTGTGGCAGCAGAAAAAACTCCTGAAGTTTTGCGTTCAACTAATAATTTGCCAAACGTGAAATTGGTACGTGCTACATATCTAAATGTTTTCGACATTATGAATGCAGATGCGATCGTGTTTTCTGAAGCGGCTCTAAAAGCTACTGAAGAGTGGCTACTAGGAAAGGAGAAATAAGATGGCAAAAAATGATAATACCAATATCAAACTCCATCTCATTGAACCAAGAGCTACCGAGAAGAGTTATTTGGAGCAGACTAATCGGATTTATGTTTTCCCAGTGAAAAAATCAATGGGTAAACAAGAAATCGCTAAGATGGTCGAAAAAGAATTTAATGTGACTGTAACTGATGTTCGCACATTGATTCGTGATGGTAAAAAGGCTAAATTTAGCAAAGGTAAGCACGCTTATCCTGGTATTACTCATCGTCAGGACAAGAAGTTTGCTTACGTCAAATTAAAAAAAGGCGATTCAATCAAAGTATTTGATGAACCAGAGAATGAATCCAGCGCAAAGGAAGCTGAAAAGGTTGCAAAAACCAAAAAGGCTGACAAGAATGCAGGAAAGGAGAATAAATAATGGCTATTAAGGCTTACCGCCCGATTACTCCGGCGCAACGTCAGAAGACAACACAGGATTTTGATCAAATTACGACCAAAAAGCCTATGAAAGCTTTGACGCTTGCCAAGAAGCAACAGGCAGGTAAAAATAATCAAGGTCGTATTACAGTACGACACCGCGGTGGTGGCGTCAAACGTCATTATCGAGTTTTGACCTATAAACTACCGGAAAATTTGACTTTTACGGTAGAAGAAATTGAATATGATCCAAATCGTTCGGCTCGTATTGCAAGAGTTAAAGACGAAAATGGAACATATTATTATGTGATTGCTGACACAAAGATGGTAAAAGGCACCACTTTCAAGACTGGTAAGGAAATTGAAGTAGAAGAATCAAGCCGAATGCCACTTGAAAATATCCCAGTTGGTACTTTTGTATATGCAGTAGAGTTAACTCCTGGTCGTGGCGCGCAAATGGTACGCGCGGCTGGAGCAAGCGCACAGCTGATGGCAAAGGAAGATGGCTATGCCACTCTTAAAATGCCTTCAGGCGAAGTTCGTAAAGTTTTGAGTACTTGCGAAGCTTCAATTGGTACAGTTTCGAACGTTCAGCATCAGAATGTGAAGATTGGCGCGGCTGGTCGACGTCGCCGTAAGGGTATTCGCCCAACAGTACGTGGTGTAGTAATGAATGCTACAGATCACCCACACGGTGGTGGTGATGGTGGTCGTCACGGTTCGGGTAAAGCTCCGCGCACACCGTGGGGTCAACTCACTTTGGGCTATCGTACTCGTCACAACAAGAAAACTAATAAAATGATCGTGCGCAGTCGCCACGAAGGAAAGAGGAAATAATGTCTAGGAGTCTGAAAAAGGGTCCATTTGTGGACTATAAACTCGCAAAGAAGATTGCCGCACTTTCCAGTGAAGATCGCACCATAATAAAGACTTGGGCAAGACAGTCGACAATTTCACCAGAAATGGTTGGCCGTACGATTGCTATTCATAATGGTAAAGTTCACGTCCCAGTGTTTATTTCAGAAAATATGGTGGGTCATAAACTTGGTGAATTTGCGCCAACTCGTAAGTTTAAACGCCATGGTGGTAAGAAAGCTGCAGAAGCTGCGGCCGCGAAAGGGAGTAATTAATTATGGCGGACACATATTTTGCACATGCATATGAAAAAGGCATCGATTCTCAGCCAAGAAAAACTACTATAGTAGCTTCTCTTGTGAGAGATAGATACGTCGCAGATGCTGTGGTGATTCTAGAACACACTCCACGTCGTGCTGCAAGAGCAGTACTTAAGGCGGTGGAATCAGCAAATGCTAATTTATTAAACAATTCCAAGGTCTCAATTGATCCGAAAACTATTCGGATTGCGAGAATTTTTGTAACAAGTGGTACCAGGATGCGTAGGTACAAACCAGCATCACGTGGTCGTGCACTTCCTTACGAAAAGATAAGCAGTAATATATTCGTCGAGGTCGCAGGCGAAGAAAAGGTTAAAAAAGAAGCCAAAGCAAGCGCGGATAAAAAATCCGAAAAACCAGAGGTGAAAACCGCTGCAAAGCCAGCTAAGGCTGAAGCGAAGAAGGAGAAAAAGTAATATGGGTCAGAAGGTTAATCCCATCTCTTACCGTCTCCAGGTCAGCAAAGATTGGTCTTCGAAGTGGTTTACTAGGAAGAGCGATTTTCGCCATTGGCTAGTGGAAGACGTCAAGATTCGCGAGTTTATCGAGAACAGATACAAATCTCGTCCGACGATTGCGCGAATCAATATCGAACGCTCCGCAAATCTTACAACGATTACGATTTTAACAGCTAAGGCTGGTAGCGTAATTGGTAAGCAAGGAGCCGGTATTAATGAGCTAAAGAAAGAGCTCGAAAAAATAATAGATGGTCCAATTCGTATTAATGTCGAAGAAGTGAAAAAACCAGAGCTCAATGCAAAATTAGTTGCAGAGAATATTGGTTTCCAGCTTGGCAAGCGTATGAATTTCCGTAGAGCTGTAAAGATGGCTCTACAATCGACAATGAATGCTGGTGCTAAAGGTGTTCGTATCGAAGTTGCTGGACGTTTGAATGGTGCTGAAATGAGCCGTCGTGAAAAGTTCATCGAAGGTTCGGTACCACTACATACGCTCAGAGCTGATATCGATTTTTACTGTCATCATGCACCAACGATTGCCGGTATTGTCGGAGTAAAGGTCTGGATTTATAAGGGGGAGAAATAATCATGGCTATTTTACTTCCGAGAAAAACCGCTCACCGCAAGGTGCGCAAAGGCAAAAACGAAGGTGTCGCAACGCGATGCAACACTGTAGCATTTGGTGACTATGGTTTGATGTCTCTAGACAACGAACGCGTCACTTCAAAGCAAATTGAGGCTGCTCGTCAAGCGATTACGCGTTACATTAAGCGTGGTGGTAAAATTTGGATTCGAATTTTCCCACATACACCTGTGACTAAGAAACCACTTGATGTAAAAATGGGTTCTGGTAAAGGTGAACCACAGTTTTATGTGGCTAAGGTTAAGGCTGGTACAGTGATGTTTGAAATTGCTGACGTTACTGATGAACAAGCGAAGGAAGCTCTCCGACTTGCTTCACACAAGTTGCCAGTGAAATGTAAAATAATTAAGAAAGAGGAGTTTTAAGATGGCACACACTTTGATTGGAGTTGTTACTTCCGATAAGCGCGATAAGACCATTACCGTCTCTATCGTAAGTAGAGAAACTCATCCACTTTATCGCAAACAGTATACTAAAACTCGTAAATATACTGCACACGATGAAAAGAACGAAGCCCATGAGGGTGACAGAGTCCAAATTGCGATGACACGTCCCTTATCAAAAACCAAGGCTTATACTTTGGTGAAGATTCTAGAACGTTCACATGGTAAGGTTGAACTCAAAGATGATGTCAACAACGTTGAACTTCCTGAAAAAGTTGGTGCAGACGAAATTGCGGAAGCAAAAAAGTCTGCTAAGACGAAGGAAGAAGGGGAGGAAGCGTAATGATACAGCAAGAAACGAGATTAAAAGTAGCCGATAACTCTGGCGCAAAGGAACTTGGTGTAATCCGAGTACTTGGCGGTACTAGAGCTCGCTATGCAAAGGTTGGCGACATTGTGACCTGCTCGGTCAAGGATGCTTCGCCGACTGGTAACGTTAAGAAAAAAGCAGTGGTGCGTGCAGTGATTGTGCGTACGGTAGCACCAATTCGTCGTCCGGATGGTTCAACTATTAGATTTGACGAAAATGCTGCTGTGCTTGTAAACGAAGACAAGACACCTAGAGGGACACGTGTGTTTGGTCCAATTCCACGCGAACTAAGGGATCTTGGTTTTAGTAAGATTATAAGTTTGGCACCGGAGGTACTCTAATGAAAAGTTTGAAGATTGGTGATAAGGTGCTAGTGATTTCTGGCGAGCATAAGGGTAAGACCGCAAAAATCGTCAAGATTGACCGCGGTGCTCACAAGGCTTGTCTAGAAGGTATCGAGGTGATTGAACGTCACGTCAGAAAGTCATATTTAAATCCAAATGGCGGTAAAAGGACTGTCCATGTGGGAGTCGATATGTCGAATTTGAAGTTGGTGGAAGCGGCTAAGTTCGTGAAGCCAGCTGTGAAAAAAGTTGACAATTCAAAGAGTCGCGCCGAGAAAAAGGCCGACAAAAAAGCTAAGAAAGGAGCTAAATAATGGCGGAAAAGAAAACGGCTGCCGATGCAAAAGCTACCAAGACTGTCAAAAAGACAGCTGTGGCTAACGCAAAAGCACAACCACGCCTTAAAGCTCTATATAATAACGAGCTAAAGGCGAAATTACAAAAAGAACTTGGTCTTAAAAACATTAACCAAGTTCCAGAATTAAAGAAAGTAGTAGTTTCATGTGGTGTTGGTAAAAAACGTGAAGACAAGCGTTTTACCGAAACTGTAGGACTTACTCTTGCAAAGATTACTGGGCAAGCTGCGACTTCTAGGCTTGCTAAGAAATCAATTGCGACATTTAAGATTCGTAAAGGCATGGGCGCGCCAGTTGGCTATCTCACGACTCTACGCAATGACAAAATGTATGAATTTGTTGATCGCTTAATCAATATTGCTTTGCCACACGTGCGTGATTTCCATGGCGTGTCTAAAACAGCATTTGATGCACAAGGAAACTATAATTTAGGACTTAAGGAACAGACTGTATTTCCAGAAATCACTTTTGAGGATGCGTCGGTTCTCCATGGTCTTGAAGTAACGTTTATAATTAAAAATGGCTCAAAGGAAGGAAGTCTAAAATTGTTAGAATTATTCGGAATGCCGTTTGAAAAGGAGGCTAAGTAGTATGGCTAAGAAATCTGCAGTCCTCCGTGACGAAAAACGACGCAAAATGTATGAAAAGTATAAAGCCAAGCGTGCAGAGCTAAAGGCAGCAGGTGATTTGGAAGGTTTGCAAAAACTTCCACGCAACGCTTCACCAACTCGGCTCAAAAACCGCGATATGTTGGACGGACGCCCACGCGGATATATGCGCCAATTTGGTCTTTCACGTATTAATTTCCGGGAAAAAGCTAGTAAAGGCGAAATTCCTGGTGTAACTAAGAGTAGCTGGTAAGAAAGGAGAATGATGTCAATACAATCTACTGATCAAATTGCCGATCTTATCACGCGAATTCGCAATGCTGTGATAGTTGGCAAAAACGAAATAATGGTTCCAACTTCCAAATTAAAAGTTGGTTTAATTGAAGTTTTGGCTAAAAATGGCTACGTAGCAAATTTTGAAGTAGTGGAAGGAACTCCACGCGGAATACTTCACGTTGTGATTAACGAGCCAGGTGCTAATGCTAAGATTAATGAAATCGCTAAGGTATCAAAACCTGGACGTCGCGTATATTCTTCGGCTGATGATATTCCTACTGTTAAATCTGGCCGTGGAATGGTGATT
>CAMYZY010000019.1 GCA_947304075.1 uncultured Candidatus Saccharibacteria bacterium | reverse complement strand
GATTTGACCGGTGGCATCGTGAGTTCCATTAATGCACAAAAAACCGCCCTTGAAGCAAACGGCCATACGGTCTATGTTTTTAGTACTAGCTATCCCAAGACCGACCAAGAGCGAGCCAATCTAGCCAAGCAAAACATCTTTCCGGTTCCTTCCTGCAAATTATTATTTAAAGGCCTTACACCAGTTTCGCGCCGACCTAGGGTTATTGAAAAATGGCTCATCAAAACTCATCCCGAAATCAAACAATTTGACATTTTTTATATTCATTATGAATCTGGCTGCTCTATTGCTGGACTTCGCCTAGGCAAACAGTTAAACATCCCGACCTTCCAAGTCATGCACGGCCGCGAAGATGTGGGCGAAGCAAATCTCATTCCCTTTGGTTTTCGCACTATCGTCGCTTCGTTTCTAAATTGGTTTCATTCTTGGTATTTGCCCCATCCCATTAAAATTAAACGCGACGATTATTTAGCCAGTACACTAGCTAGTGCCAAAATGTGGACCTTGATGGTAAATCACGCTAACTCCGCTGACTTTGTGCTCACCCCGTCCGAACATTTTAGAAAAAAACTCATTCATTATGGTGTCTCAAAACCTACCAAAGTCATGCCAAACGGCTTTCCGGATACCAAGTTTCCCGAAAACCCCCCAGTTAAAACGCTAGATCCAAACGAAAAACTCAGGATGATTTGGCATTCACGCGTTTCGGGCGAAAAGCGCATCCTACCATTTTTAGAAGCCCTTACTCAGATTAAGGGAAATTATCAGCTGGATGTTTATGGAGACGGTAATGATATGGGGCGCGCTCGTCGGTTCGCTGAGCGTCATCATCTAAATGTTAAATTTCACGGCACTGTGCCATTTGTAAAACTTAGCGAAGCTATTTCAAATTCTCATCTTGATGTTTTGGTTTCATATAATTTTGACACTTTTGGAATGACTTTAATTGAGGCCGAAGCCTACGGCGTGCCAGTCTTTTTCTGTGATCCCGACATGCAAGAAATTGTACCAAAAGGCAGTTTTATGATGTCTCAAAATGAAACTCCGGCGAAAATGGCAGAATCTTTAAATGATTTAATCTGTCATCCCGAAAATATCGCCAAAATGAGCAAAGTAATGCTGTCTCATCGCGACGAAGTTTTGGTTTCAAAAAGAATTAAACAACTCGAACGTATCTTTGCAAGCGAGCGGTAGTCCTAAGCTAACTAAAAATGATATAATGTAGTTATGAGATATTTAGCTGATTTACTTACCTTAACGAGATTAATATTAAGTATTATTTTAATAGCAATTTCTTTTACTGGCAGTCCAGCCGAAAACGCTTTTATCATTTTTTTGACCGCCGAATTAACCGATACTTTTGATGGCACTTGCGCTCGCAAATGGCCATTTCCCAAAGACAAAACTCCAAAATATCGCAAATACGCCGCCCAATTTGATATGGTTTCAGATGTTCTACTTGCCGCCGGCCAAGTGCTATTTTGCACTTTGCAAGTCAATTGGATTGTTGGGCTTATCGTGATTATTTATTACACAGTTATTTGTGGCGTACTAGAATTCATTCTTTATGGTAAACTATTTGGCCATCCCGACAATTGCACCAAAAATTCCTTAACTAATCGCAATTTCCCGCTCGCCAAAAAAATTGTCCTTACTCGTCGCTATCTATATACTATCTGCCTTGGTATCATCAACGCTTTTATTCTATTTGCTACCAATTGGCCTGACCCAGTTAAATACGTTTTATTTGCTTTTGGTTGTTCCATTTTTGTATTCATTTGGTTTTTCCTTCGTCAGCGTCGCAAGCACGTTTCCCGCGATGCGGTGGATATCGAAAAAAAGCTCACCACCACAGCCAAAAAATCCCGCAAATCATCTTAGCTCTATACCAGCCACCGTCGCTTCTATAAACTTATTTGGGTTATACAGATTCATCCCCGCAATTCTCCCTGCAATCTCGCCGTTCCAAAAACTTATCGGCGAGTAATCAGTTTTCGCTAATGATACCGCCTTTACAGTGCCACTACATGCAACTAAAATCTGCTCGTTATGTAAAGTTACTACTCCCACTGGATAGCTTAAAGTAAACTTATGTAGCACTTCCGCCACTTGCATTAAAGACGATGACAACAGAAGCATTTTTGGATAATATATCGCTCGTAATAGTTTTTGCAGTTGTGCCACCGAAGCCAGAAACACCACATTTTCGTTCATTATGATTCGCTCTGGCATATTTTCGGTAATTAAATCCACCGCGTCGCGTGTTAAAAGCGTCATTTTTTCGGCTATTTTGACCGCGCTTGCTATCGCCCGTCCAGTTTCCTTATTGCGCGAAAAATCCCCTAGTACAAGGCTAAAATCCGCTGATTCAAAGCTATCGATTATTGTTTGGCTTTCCGCAAAAGTCCCAGCGTCCGTCGCTGGCAAAAACACAAAATTTGGCAAATTCGGCAATTTCCCTTTTAGAGCCTCAGGCAGAAGCAATCTTACTTCTTGCAAAGGAAACGTATTCGCCAAAAATTCCGCCGTTTTAATCTCGGTCCGGAAGTTCCCACTATTCCCACCGATGATATTCACGGTCCCTTGTTTTTTCTCCGGCACATTCCACTTTAAATCTTCGTACGGATTTGAATCTAGCTTTTCAAAATAATCCATCAAAACTCCAAATCTACCGACACTGGGCAATGATCCGAGCCCAGCACATCTTCATAGATTTCCGCCGATTTTAGATTTTTACCTAAATCTTTTGAGATAAAGAAATAATCAATTCGCCAACCCACATTGTTTTCTCGCGCATGACCCCAATGTGACCACCAAGTATAGCGCACCGCATCCGGATTCAAAAACCTAAAAGTATCGATGAGCCCAGCCTGGATCAAATTCGTAATTCCCTGTCGTTCTTCATCAGTGAAGCCCGCCGAATGATGATTGGTTTTTGGTCTCGCAATATCAATCTCTTCGTGCGCCGCATTGAAATCCCCGCACACGATTACCGGCTTCGTCTTTTCTAAATCTTTTAAAAAATTCAAAAACTCAGGATCCCATTTCTTTTCTCGTAGTCCAAGTCTCTCCAGAGCATTTTTTGAATTCGGCGTGTAGACATTTACCAAATAAAACCTATCAAATTCCGCCGTCAGCACCCTCCCTTCATTTAATGGGTCGCCAAAACTATCAGCAAACTCTAGATTCGTCGGCAAATCATATCGCACCGAAATCGGTTTTATTTTAGTAAAGATGGCCGTACCGGCATATCCCGGTCGCTCTGCCGAGTTCCATAATTCCTCGTATTCAGGCAAATCAATTTCAGCCTGGCCTTGTTTTGCCTTTGTCTCCTGCAGGCACAAAATATCCGGCTGATACTTATCAATAAAATCTTTTAAAGCCCCTTTTCTTAAAACCGCCCTAAGTCCATTCACATTCCAAGAATAAATCTTCATATATCTATTATAGCATCTATCCGCACTTTTCTAACGCTTTAGTTGTATCGCCCCCTGTCAATATCGCGTTTTTTAATCGTCTCGCGTTTGTCGTATTTCTTCTTGCCTTTTCCAACCGCAATCACCAATTTGATGTGTCGCGAGCCGCCGAGAAGTCTCAAAGGTACGATTGTCGAGCCGGCGACTTTTTCGCGTTCCAGCGCGCTGATTTGTTTTCGCGTTGCCAGTAGTTTGATATTTCGCGCCGTATCAGCACCAAGTGTTAAATTATTCAGCCAGAGTTCAGAGTCACGGATTGTGACAAAAGAACCTTTTAGCTGTACATGATGATCGCGAATTAACCTTACTTCCGGTCCCGACAACACCATCCCCACGGTCAGCTCGTCACTCAAAAAATAATCGAATTTAGCCTTTCGATTAACCGTTACCGAATCTGGTGTTTTTGCTTTTTTCATACCCCAAATTATAACATAAATTGGTAAAATCTAAAATTTTCACCCCTAAAACTAGCAAACCTTTACCTTGTCAGTTCCCACCAAATCTTGTAGTTTTTCGAGCAGTTCTTGAGACGTGTCTACCCTAAATGGCATCTTAAGTGGTCGCTTCGTCTCCCCTTCTTTAATCACCAGCACCACTTCTTGCATACCTATGTACGCATCCGCAAGCCTTCTTATTGCGGCCAAAGTATCCGTATTCGAAGCGTCTTCTATCAATATAAATAATCTTTCCTTACGCGTGTCTTTTGGTGGCGTTTTTACCACTCTATTCGTCTCTTCAAGTTTTGGCGATTCGTTCCAAACTCTTGTCTTAGTTTTCCCGCCATAAACTCTCTCCGCCGACGTTTTTTCTCGGCGTCCGTTACTGGCACCCGGAGCGATTTTGGGTTCTTCAAGCTTTTTTCCAGTCGGCTTATATGATGCCAACGTCTCATCCGAGATTAATTCAATTGTTTCAGCCAGTAGCTTTACGTCAGTCGTCACATTTCCATTTTTGTCAGTCGCATTTACTTTCCCAGTTACTTTAATTACATTATCTACTTCCAGTTTTCCGCCAAATTCCGCAAACACCGATGGAAAAACGATAAATTCCGCTTCACTCGTTTTATTTTCTAGCTTCACAAAAGCCATTTTGTCGCCTTTTTTCGTCAAGATTGTCCGTACTGCCGTAATTATTCCGCCGATAGTTGCTATTTTATTATTGTTTTCTGTTGATATCACAGACATTGGGTGGGTTTGTTCTTCAAAATACGTGTCGTATTTGTCTAACGGGTGCGCCGAAAGATAAAGCCCCATTAAATCTCTTTCCCAGAGCAACAATTCCTTATCTGGATGTTGTACTGGAGCCGGCTTAATTTCAACTTCCGGAATAACCCCAGCTTCTCCCATCATACCAAATAAATCCGTTTGTCCAGAGCCAACATCTTTTTGGATTTTAGCCCCATAGGCCTGAATCGCTTCAAGATTAAATAGTAAATCCGACCTTGAAGCCCCAAACCTATCAAATGCCCCAGTTTTGATTGCGCCTTCCCATGATTTTTTATTAAACTTGGTCGAATCAACTCTTTTCGCAAAATCACAGACCGATTTAAATGGTCCATTTTTGTCTCGCTCTGGGATCACGATTTCTTCCACCAAAGCTTTACCCATTCCCTTAATTCCAGACAGACCAAATCTAATTGTCTTTTCACCTTTCACGATACCAAAATCACCATATGACTGATTGATATCTGGACCGAGAACCTTGATACCCATTTTTTTGCATTCTGCCATTTCTATCGCTAGCCTATCTGTCCAGCGCATATCTGCCGTCATTAGTGCTGCCATAAATGCATCCGGAAAATGTGCCTTGAGATAAGCTGTCCAGTAAGCGATTAGGGCATAACACGCAGCATGCGATTTGTTAAAGCAGTAATTCGCAAATTCCAGCAGCTGCGACCAAAAAGTCTCCGCAATTTCTTCCGTGGCGCCGCCAATTTCTATTGCACCTTTAATAAACTCCGGCTTTACTTTCTTCATTAAGTCAATTTTCTTCTTCCCTACGGCCTTACGCAAAGTATCCGCCTGGCCACCAGTAAATCCACACCATTCCTTGCTAATCTGCATGAACTGCTCTTGGTAAATCATAATTCCATAAGTGCTTTTAAGTGAATTTTCTAGCCCTGGATGCAGATACGTAATTGGCTCTTGACCGTGTTTTCGTCGAATAAACGAGTCAATAAACTGCATCGGTCCAGGCCTATAAAGGGCCACCATAGCGATAATATCTTCAAATGACGACGCCTTTAAGTCGCGCAAATACCGCTTCATGCCAGCAGACTCTAGCTGAAATACGCCAGTCGTTTCTGCCCGTTGCAAAAGCGCATAAGTTTCAGGATCGTCCAGCGGTAGTGAATACATATCAATATCTTTTTGATAAACTTTTCGGACCATACGAAGCGCATTGTTAATAACCGAAAGGTTAGATAATCCCAAGAAGTCCATTTTCAGTAGACCTAGTTCTTCGACTTGCCCCATTGGAAATTGAGCCGCAATTGGACCTTTGGCAGAAACTTCTAGTGGCAAAAATTTCACTAAATCATCCGGCGCAATGATTACGCCACAAGCATGCACGCCGTGGTTTCTAATTGTCCCTTCAAGTCTCGAAGCAAAATCAATCACTTCTTTTGAAGTCGGATTGGTTTCGTATTCTTGCTTTAAATCTGGCACTTCTTTAATCGCATCGGCCAGGTGTACGTGGTGACCTTGCACCGGGTCTGGCACCATTTTTGCCAGTCTATCCGCTTCTTGATACGGCACTTCTAGAACTCTCGCCACATCGCGCACGGCGTTTTTGGCCATCATCTTACCAAATGTTGCAATATTCGATACTCGGTCAAAACCATATTTATCCGAGCAATACTGAATCACCTCATCGCGCCGGGTATCCTGAATATCCGTATCAATATCCGGCATCGAAATACGATCCGGATTCAAAAATCTTTCAAAGAGTAAATCATATTTTAATGGATCAAGCTCAGTAATACGTAGTGCATAAGCCAAAATTGAACCCGCCGCCGAGCCTCTTCCCGGCCCGTAGACGATGCGCTGAGACTTTCCCCAGTTGATAAAATCTTGCACGATCAAAAAGTACCCATTGTAGCCCATTTTATCTACCACCGACAGCTCATAATCAATGCGCGGTAGGATTTTGTGGAGTTCGTCGCGCTCTTTATCGACTTTTTCTAGGATTTTTCGGCATTCGGTAACGTCTAAATCTACCGTTTCGTTTAGTTTTTTCCCACCGTAACGATAAACCAAACCCTGAAACACCAGTTTGTCTAAGAAAGTTTTTTCATCTTCACCGTCCGGCACTGGAAACTTTGGAATCAAAATTCTGCCAAGTTGCAAATCAACATTACACCTATCCGCGATACGTTTAGTATTCCTAACCGCCTCTGGACAAGTTTCTTCCCAGTGGTCAATAATATCTTTTGCCGAAATCACATGTAGGTCAAAATCTTTTAATGTCATCCGATTTGTATCTGACAAGTTTGCCGCCGTGCCCACACAGAGCAATACTTCATGTGCATCCTGATCTTCGTGTTTTAAATAGTGTGCATCGCAAGTTACCACCAGTGGCAACTTCAATTCTTCCGCATGCGCCATCAGCCAATCATTAACTTTTTTCTGCTCGGCAGAATGGGTGGTTGATTTTGGATGACCATGGTCTTGCATTTCAAGATAAAATCTATCCTTAAATACTTTGCTATACCAGTCAATTAGTTTTAACGCTCTTTCATCATCGCCTGCCCGGATGGCCTCAGAAATTTCCGAACCCATACATCCCGACAAACAAATAATACCTTCGTTATATTTCTCTAATTCGTCATGATCGGTGCGTGGTTTATAATACTTTCCGTTGATTTCTGCATTGCTCATAATACGACAAAGGTTTTCAAAACCTTTATTATTCATGGCAAGTAGTGTAATATGAAATCTCTGCTTGTCGTGCGCCGGATCACGGTCGGTCATTTTGCGAGCAGCCACGTACGCCTCAAGCCCTAAAATCGGCTTAATACCAGCATCGTTACATTCTTTGTACAGCTCAACCAAACCCGACATCGTGCCGTGGTCCGTTACGGCCACTGCTTCCATACCTTCGTCTTTGACGAACTTTACGAGTTCGGGTACCTTAGTCAACCCATCAAGCAAAGAATAATGGGTATGATTATGCAAATGGACAAAATCACTCGGTTTTAGCCGCGCTTCAGGCATTTTTTACAGTCTTTTTTACTTTCTCGGCACCCTTTTTTACGGCTTTTTCAACTTTGTCTTTTTTTGCAATTAAGTCTTTCTTTGCATCTTCAACTTTCTCTTCTACATCTTCCTTTATATCCTCGGCTTTTTCTTCAACATCATTCTTAAAGTCTTCGATTTTTTCATCCATTTCGTCTAGCTTGTCTTCGAGATCATCTTCGTCGTCATCTTCTTCGCATCTTTTTGACACAAATCTGCCAGCAATCGCTCCTGCAATTGCGCCGATTGCCGCACCCAAAATAAACTTTCCTGCACCACCTTTATTATTTTCGCTCATCTTTTTTCTCCTTCTCCTTCATTATGCTTTTTAATTTTGGGTTAATATACTTATCTACAAACATTTCCATGGTGCCACCAATAGACGTCATACCTTTGATATTTGATACAATGCCATTGGTGTTTTTGGCAATATCCTGCCCTTCAATTACAACTTTCTCAACTTCTTTGCTTAAATTGATTAGCTTGATAATTAGGATAATTGCTAAAATCAAAAGTAGCAATAATGTAGTACTAAGAATTGCTACAATTATCCATTCCGCTACGTTCATTTATTATTTACCTCCTTTTTCATAATTATACACTATTTCTTTGACGTCTTCACCATAATCGGTTTCCGAAAGTACGTATTCTAAATGAGCCAAGAAATAGTTTTTTGGATCACCAGTTGTAATCCATTTACCTTTACTTTTTGCTACCACCACATCGCCATGTTCGGCTAATTTCGTAATTGCATCTACCGTCCAAAGTTCTCCATCTAGGCCCGTGTTTGATGGGACCAAATAGTCAAATACTTCTGGCGTCAAAAGATAACGCCCATAGCTCGTCAAGTTACTCGGGCTGAGCTCTGGCGTCTTTGGCTTTTCTACGATGTGTGACAAAGTGCCATTTTCTTTTAGGGCTATCATCCCAAATTTATTCCAAACACTTTCTGGCATTTCTTGTGCAGCAATTACGGCCTTAGCATTCGGATTCTCACGATAGGTTTCAATCAAAGTTTTGACATCTCCCTGTCCCAGGACCAAATCATCACTATAAAGCACCACAAAAGCTTCATCATTCTCTACGAATTGTTTCGCTGACACAATTGGCGAACCGTTGCCATAAGGCAAATTTACATCTTGCTCGATTACCGTGATTTTTGGGAAGTTCAACACTTCTTCTACTGGCTCAAACCTTTCAATTTTTCCTTGCTTTTCGAGCAGAGCTTTGACATTTTCCGACTTGCCGTGGAAATAGTCATCATAGATTTCTCTTGATTTAGTATTAGGTGTTGCGACGATGATAATTTCATCAATCCCAGCGCTCGCACACTCTTCAACACATAATTGCATTACTGGCTTTGCACCAATCGGAATCATCGCTTTTGGAATAGTTTTCGTAATCGGCAAGTAGCGACTTGCAAATCCAGCATCAGTAATAATTGCTTTCATAAGCCTCCTTTAGATAAATTATACCATACAAAGAGTCTATCGACTCTTTTTGTGACTCTTTCTGGCTTGCTTTCTTGCAATCTTATCTTCGATATCTTGTGTACGATTGTGTACACCATAAATCAAACTTGTGACACCAACAATTAGCATATAAGCGCCAAAGAATCTAATGAAAGTTGTAATTTCAAAACCGCCTGCATTTAGAATCACCGCGCCAATTACACAACCACAAATCCCCGCCAAAATTCGGATAAAACGATCCGTCGGGTCAACAGTTGACAAGAACCCGTGAAAGATATCAATAATACCAGACACAATTGTGTATACTGACAAAATCACGACAGTATTTGCCAAATCGTCTTTTGCAAAGAATAGCATTGCAAGTGCCGCAATTACGTCAACCAACGCATCGATTATGGCATTAATCCAACCATGCTTCTTTGTCGAGCAATACAACGCACCAACTGCATCGATTATCCCAACAAATAGCAGAAATACACTAATCATCGCGATCGCGTTTTCGATATTCGCCATTCCGCCAAACAATGCGAAACATCCAAACAATGTTGCGAGCGCGCCCCGCACCAAAAACACCATCCAGTGCTTATCAATAAATCTTCGATTAATTTTTGCCATAAATAATTCCTTTATTACTTATGCTTATTGTATCACCTGTTGACAAATATTGCAATCTTCTCGCTCCACCAAAAAAAACGACATAAAACCGGAGTCTTGACTTTTATGGCAAAAGGTATATCATATAATCATAAACGGTGTAGCTCCAGAAACTACACCTAAAAGATTTGTTGGATTAAACCGCTATTTGCGGTTTAATTTTTTTCTTCGGCGCATCTAATTTATGCGCTTCGCTTCAAATAATACCGTCGGTACTGCCGGTGGTGG
>CAMYZY010000018.1 GCA_947304075.1 uncultured Candidatus Saccharibacteria bacterium | reverse complement strand
TCCTAGCGTAATAGACTATTTAATTAGTCTTCTTTATTTTTCATCGTCGGGAACGGCACCGCTTCGCGCCCTGACACACCTTCAAGTAGCCAGAAATTGCGTTCCGAATTACCCCAGCCACAAGCCGGGGGCATACCATATTCAAGCATCTCGACAAAATCCATATCAAGCATTTGCGCTTCTTCATCCCCCGCATCGCGGGCCGCTTGTTGCTCTTTAAACCTATCTAATTGGTCCAAAGGATCGTTTAATTCCGAAAAACCATTCCCCATTTCAGTTCCTGCAATCACAGGGTGGAATCTTTCGGTTACAAGTGGGTTATCTGCCGACTGTTTGGCTAGTGGCGAGAGACTCAAAGGCTCTTCTATCACCCAGTACGGTCCAGCAGAAGTTTTGCGAATCAGCTTCCACACATGGTCAATTAGATGCGGTGTCGTCATTTCAAAATCTGACTCCACTCCATTGCTTTTCAGAATCCCAATTAGTTGTTCCCTGTCTGGGTTAAACACATCAACATTATATTTTTCTTTTAATAAATCAGCATATTTGTATCTTGGCCATTCGCAGTCTAAATCAATCTCAAATCCGCCCACCTTAAATTTCAACGTGCCCCAAGTTTGCATACAAACGTATTTCATCATTTCTTCATAAAACTTCATACCGTCTTCATAGTTTTCATAAGCTGCATAAGCTTCAAAAGCGATGTGTTCTGGCAAATGTTCATCGTCTACGCCCTCATTGCGAAATCTCGGCCCTATGTCATAAACCTTTTCAAAACCACCACCCAGCAGTCGTTTTAAAGGCAATTCATGCGAAATGCGTAGATAAAAATCTTCGTCTAGAGCATTCATGTGCGTCACAAATGGCTTTGCGTCTGCTCCACCAGTCGTGTGCTCTAGCACCGGGATGTTAATCTCCACAAACCCATGTTTGTTCATAAAATCACGCGTCGCCTGCCAAAACTTAGAGCGTCGCACTAGCCTTTCGCGCACATCTGGATTGACATTCATATCAACATAGCGACGACGGTAGCGCTCTTCTTTATTGGCAAACTTTTCTGGCAAAGGCCTAAGACTCTTGGTTAAGAGTCTCACGAAGTCCGAAAAGACCGATATTTCACCAGTCTGCGATTTGTCGACCTTACCTGTTACTTCAATAAAATCACCAATATCTAGTAGTCTCACATCCTTTGCACCCAGCATTCCCGCTGGTGTTTCTTCTGAACTTGCTTTCATAAAAATCTGCACTTCGCCAGTGTAGTCACGAACTTTCAAAAACACCAATTTACCAAATGACCGGATTGCGACAATACGCCCTGCGATGCATACATCCTGGCCCTGTTTTTCATCAAAATGGTTTACCACATCAAAAATCTTGGTATTACGATGACTTTTTGATGGATATGGCTCAATCCCCCGTTCACGAAGCTCCGTGAGTTTGCGGAGTCTTTCGTTTCTATAATCTTCAAGTAACATACTATATATTATATCATGTTACTGGATTTCGACAATCTTAACCTCTTTACCATTAAAATCAAATGATTCACCAGCTTTTCGTCCCATCAGAGCCTTACCAATTGGCGATTCATTCGAAATTTTCCCGTCCAATGGATTCGCTTCGGTAGCACCTACAAGCGTGTAGTTTAATTTGCGACCACCAAAATCTAACGACACCATGGCGCCTAAATCAACCTTGTTTCTTTTGCCAGCACGAATAATCTTAGAATTTTTGAGAATTTCTTGGATTTCCATTATTCTGCTTTCGGCCGTTTTTTGCTCATTTCTTGCCGAGCTATATTCTTCATTTTCCGACAAATCGCCAAAGGCCCTAGCCGTAGCAATTCTTTCGGCAATCGCTGGGCGCCCTTTAATGAGTTCATCCAGCTCCTTCTCCAGCTCTTTCTTACCTTCCGCGGTAAGACTAATTGTTTTATTAATCATTTTTTCTCCATTTACATAAAAACAAGGTATAGTTTATATGAAAACTGCCATTGTGTCAACCCTTATTTTTTAAAACTTTTCAAACAATTCTTCTAGTTTCACTCGCCAAGTCTCACCGGTCTTTCTGTCAGTGATTTCGGCTTCATTTTCGGCTAGAGTTTTATCCGAAATCACGATGCGAAGTGGCATACCCATTAGCTCGCTATCGGCAAATTTTTCACCCGGTCGTTTGTCCCGATCATCAAACACTACTGTACTTCCCCTGCCATCATAGAATTTCTCGGCTTCTTCTATACCCTTTTCACCAATACCAATTAAATAATATTTAAACGGCGCTACGGTTTCTGGCCACACCAAGCCTTTTTCGTCCGCAAATTTCTCCGCAATTACTCCCATCAGTCTCGAAACTCCAATTCCATAGCAACCCATATAGACGGTTTTTTGCTGATTATCTTCATCGATAAATTTTAAGCCAAGTGGCTCAGAATATTTAAATTGCAACTTAAAGATATTTCCCACTTCCGCCGCATTGGTTTCTTCAAACTTTTCGTTTTCTGCACCCAAATCCTTCAAAACTTCATCGTTAAACACTTCTTTGTTTAGCACAATCGATTTATCATTATTATAATAAACTGTATCTTCACCCACCGGCAAAAAAGTCTGATACTCGTGTGAGTATTTCGAAAAAATTCCGCCACTCGCAAAAGTTTTAAATGTAGAACCACCTAACCCGACTCGTTCAAAAATTCGCCCATATGCTTGCTCGACTTTTTGATAAAAGTCATCCAAATCTTCCTTTGATGTATGAAAACTGTACAAATCCTTCATCAAGAATTCACGTCCACGCAAAATCCCCGATTTAGCACGTAGTTCATTGCGGAATTTATTTTGGAACTGATAAACGTATAGCGGCAAATCTTTGTAACTAGAAATATAACTTTTCATTAAACTAGTAATCGGTTCTTCGTGCGTTGGCGCTAGCCCCAATATGCCACCCGAATTAAGTTCAGTTTTAAACCAAATATCTACTTCCTGATTAGAAAACCTTCCAGTTTTTTCCCAAGGCTCTGGATTTTGTAGAGCAGTCATCAAAATCTCTTCGCAGCCAATATTGTTTAATTCTTCCCTAATATTACTTTTGATGTTTTATATTACTTTTAAACCAAGCGGCAAATAATCATAAATCCCAGCCATTTCCTTATGAACATACCCCGCCCTACAAAGTAGTGAACCATTAGTTGCCGTCTCGTCTTTCGGCGCATCTCTTAGTGTTTTTACAAAAGTTTTCGATAGTCTCATAATAAACTAATTATACCATATCTAGAATTATGCCGTAACAAGCTACTGGATACCGAGCACGTACACCAGATAAAATGCGACGCCGTTTTTTAACATATGTAAAATAATTCCAGAATATAGTGTGCCGGTAATCTCCCTTAGACCGCACAACACTATCGACATTGCGAATACATTTACTCCTACATTCCATTGTAAATGCACAATCGCAAACGTCAGCGAAACCAATAAATTCGTAATAATAATCGACGCCATCTTAGGGCATTTTCTCAAAACAGTGTTTTTGATTTTAGTATATAGCCATCCACGAAAGATGACTTCTTCGGCAATTGGCGCTAGAACTACAATCACAAAGAACGCAATCACTCGATCAAATCCCGAAATATAAGTACTAAAACCAACGTCTTGTATCTCCGAAGCATCGAACCATGGGAAAAGGCTAAATATCGCCACAAACAAAGTCGCCAGCAGTAGATATGCAATCATGCCAAGTGGCGCCATACCAATATCTGCCCAAGTCGGCCAACCTTTAATGCCTAGTTCTTCTAGATATGCTTTTACGGTAGTAGTTTTCTTTTTGGGTTTTTTCTGATATTTATCGGTCACCATTTTTGGTACCACGAGCACCAAAATCATCGCCAGAATATATGAAAGCGCAGAATAAATAGCCGTCGGCAAGGGGTTGCCGAATGCTTCTGCACCGATAATCCAAAGCATCGCATAGCCCACCGCTAATTGCGAAACAATTACGGAAGCTCCCGCCCAAATCATCATTAATATTATTGATACCACCACCATCAGCTGACAATCCTCATAATATCAAGTATCGTTACCACAGATATTAGCGCCAGTAGTATTATAAATGCTCTAGAAACGATTTTTTCTTCGGTTTCCTTGGTTAGCTCCTTTTTGCGCAGTTTATAAATTGCAATCAAAAGCCATCTTCCACCGTCCAGTGCCGGAATTGGCAATACGTTCATACAAGCTAGAGACACCGATATCACCGCCGCCAAAAACGCCAAATTAGTCGGTCCAGCCGCTGTAAAGGCTGGGAACAGCACGCCAATTATACCAACTGGCCCTGAAACGGAATCTTTTACTTGTGACAAAGCTTCCTGGCCCTCTTCTCTTATTTCTGAATTCGGACTAAACAACCTAGCCGTACCAGAAATCAGATTCGAAAGCATAATCCCTACACCTTTAAAAGTTTCGCCCGTTAACTGCAGAGTTAGTCCCGCTCCGACGATTGGGGCTGACCAAGTCGAATAAGACACCCCCTGCGTCGACTCCATCGTTACGCCGAGCAAATATTCTGCGTCGGCTTCGTTTAGGGTTACCAACACTTTCGTAGTAAGCTCTTCCATTTCATCAGACTCACATTCACATGGCTCCTGAATACAATGCGTCATATTACAAATATTTTCCCATCTTCTAATCTGGTAAATCACTTTATCGCCAGCGTGAGCGCTATTATAATCGATTATCTCACTGGCATATTTAAACTCATTTCCATCAACTGACAAAATATAATCATCTTTTCTTAGGCCGGCATACGCCGCCGGCGAATCTTCTGCTACGCTCGTAATTTGCACTGGTGTAAATTCGCTTTTTGTATCTGCAGGTATTTTAAATTGCCCTTCAAGAAACTCCGGCATTCCCGTCCACGCCAAAACTGTAAAAATCACAAAAGCCGCAAGCCAGTTCATTGCAACACCTGCAAAAAGAATCTTAGTTTTTGCCCAGAAACTACTCTTTCCAAACGTACCCGGTCTCTTATCGGCAGCCGATTCGCCATCCATCTGACAAAAACCGCCAATTGGTAGCCAGTTCAAGCTAAAAATCATACCTTTTTGAGCCAGGCTTTTATCTTTTTCGTCTGAATAGACTACCTTTGATACCTTTTCTTTTTTCCATTCATCTCGTGGCAATTTGTGCCATTTGCCAGTTCTCGGGTCTTTACGCCAAGCAATCGCCCGTGGCGGAAACCCAATCCCAAACTCTAATACATTGACGCCATTTTTGCGAGCCGCCAAAAAATGCCCAAACTCATGTATCGTGACTAGCACCATCAGCACCAAAAGCCCAATTACCACACCTAAAAAGATATCCATAACAATTATTATACCATACTAGCGTTTATTATTTACCAAATCTACGGTTTCGTTTATCGTATTCTTTTACTATGTCATCAATATCTTCCGCTTTCATCTCCGGGAAGTATTTTTCGATAAACATAAATTCGCTATAAGAAGCTCGCCATAACATAAAACCAGAGATTCTCTCTTCACCAGAAGTCCTAACTACCATGTCGATATCAGGCACTTCAGGATGATAAAGATGCTTTCTGATGGTCTCTGGTGTGATTTCCTTTTCAACATCTTTCGCAATATTCGCCGCATCGGCAATTTCTTGCTCGCCACCATAATTAAAACAAAAACTCACAGTTATTCCGTCGCAATCTTCGGTTAGTTTTTCTGCTTTCTCAATGATATTCATTAATTTTGGTGAAATTCTTTTCTTTGAACCGAGCACCAGTAGTCTGCCATTTTTTGCTTTCATTTTTTCGGCATACTTTAAGATTTTAGTCTCTGCTAGCTTCATAATATAAGAAACTTCCGCTTCGCTTCTACCCCAGTTTTCCGTACTAAATACGTAAAATGTAATATATTTAATGCCAGCGGCACTCGCACCATCCACTAGCTGTTCGATTGATTTTAAACCTTGCTTATGCCCCTCAATCGTCGGGAGAGAACGTTCCCTTGCCCAACGACGATTCCCATCAGCGATAATACCTAAATGTGTTAAACTCATATCTTCATTATCTCCTCGGATTTATTTTTAAATTCGGCTTCGACCTTGTCGTTGAATTCTTTAGTCAACTCATCAATTTCTTTCTCAGCGCGTTTTTTGACATCTTCACTCATTTCGGTAGCAATTTTTACGGCCTTGCGGGCATCTTCTCGTACGTTACGAATTGCAACCTTAGCTTCTTCTACCTTTGCTGAAGCAGCCTTAACGATTTCTTTGCGGCGCTCTTCTGTAAGAGCAGGAATTGGTACTCTAATTACGCGTCCGTCGTCAGCCGGATTAAGACCTAGGGATTGGTCGGCACGAATCGCTGAAGCAATAGCCTGAATGTTCGACGGATCAAACGGAGTAATTACAAGTAAAGTCGCATCAGCAGCGGTAATGTTTGCCACTTGGTTTAATGGCATGAATTGACCATAAACTTCAACCTTTACACCTGAAACCATGTCTGGGTGTGCCCGTCCAGTTCGAACCTTCTTCATTTCATCTTTAAAACGCGAAATGATAGACTCCATTTTCTTGCGGTCTTCTTTTGTATCGAACATAAAAACTCCTTATTTATATATTTATTATATCACAAAAAACTCTCCTTCTTGGGGGAGAGTCTTTTAAGCAATTATTCTTCTACTTTTGCTTCGATTGCATCGCTCGCTTTTGCTTTTTTCTCGGCTTCTTTAATTGCCTTCTTAGCCTTGTTCTCCAAAGCAGAACGCAATTTCTTCGCCTTCTCAGCGCGTGCCTTAAAGCGGTCAACGCGTCCTTCGGTATCGATAATCTTCTCTTCTCCCGTAAAGAACGGATGAGAAGCTGAAGAAATCTGAATTTTTACCAAAGGATATTCTTTGCCATCTGTCCACTTAATAGTTTCTTCGCTCTTCGCCGTGGACTTACTCAAAAACGAAAAGCCAGCCGCTTCATCGGAAAAAACGACGTCGCGATAATCCTTGGGATGTAACTCTTTTTTACTCATAATTGCCGTCAATTATATCAGAGTTCTTTAAAATTGTAAAGTAAAAAAAGGCGAACCGAGGTTCGCCCTATCTGTTTTTATAAAATGGTGTCAATATCTGACACGATTTCATCGATAAACCCATACATCTTGGCTTCTTCTGGCAACATATACAACTCTTTTTTGACTACCAAATCGTAGTCTCTTTCGGTCATGCTGCTATGGCTCAAGATATGCTGTTTTACCACTTTGTCACTGAATTTACGGTCAAAATTAATTTTTTCTTCCATGCTACTAATCTTACCAATAGATAAGCCGGATGCCTCATGCATTAAGAATGTCATATAAGGCAACGAAAAACGCTTTTTGCCAGTAATCCCAATTAGAAACGCCATCGAACACCACATGCCGATATTCACGGTATAGATTGGGGTTTTGCTCAGCGCCATCGCAGAGACCAACGAAAAACCTTCAGCCAATTCTCCACCCGGAGAATTGATGTAGATAATGATGGGTTTTCTTGACTCGATCGGAATAGACATATCTGCTCTATTGATAGTGAAGATTTGTCTGACCAATTCTGACGTTGGGGACAGTGTCGGGTTAAACTCATCGCTACACTCGTCAACGGATGCAATTTCGCCGCAAAGATAAAATCTACGGTTCTTTTCGTCCTCTAGATTGGATAGTTCCCATAGCGAGCAATTCGTACGCAGCTGATTGTCTGAAATCGAGACCATTTTCTCACCTCCATTTTAATGTACTTGACCTAAAGTCAGATAAAAACATTTTACTCTTAGTTCTTGCTTTTCTCAAGCATATGTGCTATAATTTAGTCATATATTAATTAATGAAACAGTTTTTGGGAGATTTCCTGAGCGTGATTTACGCCCGAGTGTGCCCAAAAACAAAGAGAAAGGAAATCATATATGACAGTGAATGTCGATATGAAAGCTCTGCTAGAAGCCGGTGCACATTTTGGGCACAAAACTAGCCGGTGGCACCCAAAGATGGCGCCATACATTCACAGCAAACGCGGTGAAGCACATATTATTAACCTAGAAAAGACCGTCGAAGGTCTCGAAACGGCTCTTCCGAAAGTCACGGAAATTGTCAAAAATGGCAAAAAAGTTCTTTTCGTTGGCACCAAAAAGCAAATGAAAGACGTTGTAAAGGAAGCTGCCGAAGCTACCGATATGCCTTACGTCACGGTTAGATGGGTTGGTGGTACCCTTACAAATGTCGAGACGGTCAACCGTCAAATCAAAAAGCTCAAAGAATTGGAGCGCCGCATGGCATCCGGTGAGCTCGAAAACCGCTATTCAAAGCTTGAAGTTCAACGCTTCCAGGAAGAAATCGATTTACTAAATGAACGCTATGGCGGTATCAAGGATATGACCGATCAACCAGCTGCCATCATCGTTATCGATGCTATGGAAGACAAAAACGCCGTCAAAGAGGCAAACAATCTCAAGATCCCAGTATTTGCAATTACTGATTCTAACGTTGACCCAACTCCGATTGACTATGTCATTCCAGCTAATGACGACTCAATCAAAGCGACGAAACTAATTCTTGATTATTTCGTACAAGCAATCAAAGAAGGAAAAAAATAATTATTTAGGAGGCAAAATGGCAAAAGCAGAAATATCAATCGAACAAATCAAAAAACTAAAAGAATTGTCGGGCGCAGGTCTAACTGATGCCAAAAAAGCATTAGTTGAAGCCGGTGGCGATTTTGATAAAGCCCTTGAAGCGATGCGCAAAAAAGGCTTGACTAAAGCCGAAAAGCGTGGTGACCGCGAAACTCGCGAAGGTCTCGTCGAAGCTTACATTCACGACGGACGTCTAGGCGCTATCGTTGAAGTTAACTGTGAAACTTCTTTTGTAGCCAAGACCGACGAATTTAAGACTTTGGCTCACCAAATCGCAATGCAAATTGCATCAATGAATCCACTTTATGTTTCTGAAGAAGACATCCCCGAAGATGTACGCAAGGCCAAAATTAAAGAGCTCGAAACCAACTTCAAAGGCCCAGAGAATATGAAAGATAAAATTCTCGAAGGCCAAGTTAAAAAAGCTTTCGCTGACAAAGTATTGATGAATCAACCATATATTTTGGACGATACCAAGACCGTAGAACAATTCATCAAAGAAGCCATTGCGAAGACCGGTGAAAATATCACCATCCGCCAATTCAAGCGAATTGAACTTGGTGTTACAGAATAAAACAAGCTCAGGCGCCCTCGCAGTCGCGCCCGAGCATTAGTGTAGAGTTTTGTTATTTATCGTCTTCTCGAATTCTTTTTGCTTCTCTTATTGATGTACAATATACCACCCAAACCTACCGCTAAGAATACTATCAGTCCGCTTACCAAGAAATCCGCTTTCGATATATTCAAATTATTCATAATCCGACCTGTATCAGGTACTGGGATCACTTCGCCTTCCTTAATTTCTTTGACCAAATACCTAACCGTTAGCTCTTCGTCGTCTTTATTGTACGCAGTAATTTTTATCGTATAAAGTCCAGCCTCTAAATCATATTTTTCAAATGGCAAATTAACTATTGTCGCAGGTGGCAAGGCTGTAATTGGCGAGAGTGGACTAACTAGTTTGCCATCTTTATCGTATACTTCAATTATAAACTTACCAATCCTATCTTCGTCCGAGCCAGTTTCCGTGTCAATATATTCTAGATCCACATCAGTCTTATCATTTTTCTCGTCTTCTCTTAGTTCTGCGTCAAATGGTGTATATGTAAATCTCACTATATCTTCATCCGTACCCGAAGTGCCTTCCCCAAACACTCTAACCGTGTAATCACCATAACCATACTGTGACTCGCTCAAATCAAGAATCAAAGGAAATGACCCTGGATTATAATCCACCATCTCATCCGCCAAATCAAAAACCGTTTCCGTTCCATCCACAAGACTCTTATAAGTCAACTGTACTCTCACTCTTCCAACGTTCTCGTAAGTAATACTTAGTGTTTTATCTGGATTAATCGTAACCGTACCAGATTCTACACCGTCAATACCAACATCCGGGGCTTCGCCAACCACACGGATCACAACGGTGTCAGTTACGCTTGATAATGCTGAGACTCCCGGACTCGGCAAAACCACCGCTACAGCTGTCATTGCGGCGACTATACCTAAACCGAAAAAGCCCAGTATTTTTTTGTGTGTCTTTTTCATGCTCTACACTCTTGTTTATGTTTAATATTTGTTTTGATTTGTAAAGATTAGCCACTCGCCTGGCTTCCGAACTAGACTGCCAGTCTAGAACGGCGCTCTTTACGCTTCTTAGCTCGGATTATACACCAAACTATGATAATTGTCAATAGGATTATGGTTAAAATAATGACCGGCACTACATTTATTACTACAATTTGCTCAATCGTCTCTGTCTCGCCGGCCGCTTCCACGGTCCAGGTCACTTTAAAAATGCCAAATCCTGGAGTATCCTTCCATTCATCAGACAGAATTAATTCGGATTCCGGAATCACCGAAATACGAACACCATTTCCGTCACCACTTTCGTAATGTCCGCCAAAAATAATCCCGTCAGCTACAAGCTTGCCATTTGCACTAAAGTCAACGTTACCAGTATTTTTAATCTTAGCTGAAGCATTAATAGAATTTCTGGTTTTTTCATTTTCGGTGATGGTCTGATTGATTTTTAAATCTGTAATTTCAGAAGCAATAATTGACTCGCTGTCAATCGAACGCCCGTAAATTACCATACCTGGGCTCGCTTCGGTCCTAATGCCACTCGAAGAAGTGACGCCATTGGTAGTTCGAGCAAATATAACGGCGTATTGACCACCAGCCGGAATACTATTTGGCGTGCTCACTCTATAATTTACTGTAAATGAATTATCTGGTGCGATGGTTGCACTAATTGATTTTTTATAGCTCCCATCAGTATCTTTAAAGCTAATCCAGCGCGACAATTGTGTGTATTCGTTTTCGTTGCTAAAACCAAGCTGGTACGAATCAGTTTCATCGGAATGAACATAAGAATAAGGAGCGGCAAAGACTTCTATCGCTAGTTCCCTTCCGCCAGTGTTATTAACTATAAACGTATCATCATATGTTGAAGCCGCCGAAAGTTGATAAAACTTGCTAACAGGAGTCAAACTAATATTGGTGCCAGTATCATCTTTTGACTCTTCTTGGCTCTGTTCTGATTCGGTCACTTCGTCTTCGGCGTAAACATTAGGCAATACAAAAAAGGCCGGACTAAGCAACAAAGCTAAGACAACCGACAAATCCAATAACACCGCTTTTTTATTCATTCACCTCCTTATTTGTTCAATTAGTGTGTCTGTTAGATACCATTATAACACAAAAA
>CAMYZY010000017.1 GCA_947304075.1 uncultured Candidatus Saccharibacteria bacterium | reverse complement strand
CTGATATGACAGCAAGTACTGGTGGAGTTAAACTTACTACTACCTATGCTGCTTATATATCCAAAACCCAACCAGCCGATACTTATACTGGGCAAGTGATATACACGCTAGTGCATCCAGCGAGTGAAATACCACTTCAGCCACAAACTACTGCACCTGGATATATTGGATACTATGCTAATGCCAACGATGCAGAAGGTACTATGGGCAGACGTTCAGCTAGTGATGGAAACACGGTACAATTATATGCATCAAACTTTAGCCGAGATGGTTATGGCTTTGCTGGTTGGTCTGATGCTTATGACTATGCTACAAATCCTAATGCCAACTTCTATGGTCCCAATGAACTAATCACCGTACCTGCTAATACTACGATTAATGGATTAAGTCTCTATGCCGTATGGGTTAAATCGGCTGGTACTATGCAAAATTGGTCTGGTTGTGGCTCTATGCAAGCTGCGACTTATAATGACGAAGGGGATTCAGATGAATCTACTTGGTCTATTACAGCTGGGCTAAACAATATTACGGCATTAACTGATAGTAGAGATGGTAATACTTATGCTATTGCAAAGCTTACGGATGGTAGATGTTGGATGATAGAAAACTTAAGGCTAGCAGACAAAGATAGTAATAATGATGATGTAATATTATCTAGTACTAATACCAATAATCCTTCTCTCCCACTTACAAATATATATGATTCTAGCACTACTTCTAATCATTTGTCCCCTACTTCAAATGTAGCTTACAATGCAGATACTGCTCCGGAAGGATGGTGCAAATCTGACTCCGCCGCCTGCGTTGACCAATCTAGACTCCGTACGGATAATACTACAAATCGAGTATCATACGCTACGACAGATGATATGTCTATTTCCGATAGGTCCTATTCCTATGGCAACTATTACAACTGGTACTCCGCTACCGCAGGAAATGGAACTTATAGTAAATCTAGTGGTGACACAGCAGGCGACCTATGTCCATACGGTTGGCACCTACCCACAGGTACAGGTTCTGGTGAATTTGGACTTCTGAGTAATAGCTTGGGTGGTAGTAAGGATGCAAATAATGTAGCACAAAATATGGGTAGGTACGATACTCCAACGGGTACCATAATGCGCAAGAGAATCAGCCATTTTCCAATCAATCTACTTTACTCAGGTTCAGCTAGTGGTGCTTCTGTCGGCAGCATGGGTTACGATGGCTACTATCACTTGTCTACAGCCCGCAATAATAGTAGCGTCTACGGTTTGCGTTTCGGGGGGTCAAATGTCTATCCAGGCACGTACAGCTACAATAAACTTTCAGGATTAACAGTTCGCTGTATCGCCAATTCTTCCAACTAAAGCATCTGCTACTCTACAATAAATAAACCCTAGAACCCTACAGCTTTATCAACGGCTCTTTAACCTTCGCTAATCTTCCAGCCTTCTTTATCAAAGCTTCAACCTTCTCATGGTCAGCCTTTTGTTTTTCTTCGTCAAACGCTGCCTGTTGACGCTTCAAATCCCCTAAAAACCCGGTACCTTTGGCCGCGCTCCAAAATAATCTTTCGCACGGCACATTCTTATAGTGCCACGGCTTATTAAACAAATTAAAATGTACCAACTTGACATTCTTCGGCAAGTCCTTTGTTGGTTCTGAATTCCAAATTGGATCAAGATGTAAAATCTGCCCTTTTAAAATTACATTCAAATAATCCTGATCGGGCGCAACTAAATCCGCGTCATATTCACGAATTAGCCTAATCATTGTCGAAAGATATCGCATTTTACGCATCTTTCTTAAATCCATCACTTGTACACCAGAATTCACGTACTCATCATGCGGCACGCCAACGGCATTATCAACATAATCTCTAAACTCCGGTATCACCGTAACCTTCGGATCAACCATTGCCGCCATCGCGTTATCACCTAATTCAACATCAAATAGCTCACCAATATCTCCACGCAAAATTACATCACTATCAATATAAACTGCTTTCTTATACAACGGAAACATTAGTGGAATAAATGCCCGATAATAATATACTGCCGACGAAAAGAAATCTCCCGCACCCTTTTGTCTTTTCGTACAATATGCCACAATCGCTTTTAAATACAAACTTCTTGTCATTTTTTTAAACTGAAGTGCCACATTTCGAGTTACCAGATTTCGTAATCGCCAACGATTGACCAAATTCAACCCATCGTGCAAAATAATCACTTTGTAATAACGTTTCGGATCAACATGCTCAGTCAAAGAATGAATTGCCGCCGCCGCATAGGGCGCATATGCACTATTAATTGTCAAAAATACCGGAACAACTTTTACATGTTTTTTAATTGGATTTCCTGTATTAAAAATACTCATATTACTTCTTTATATATTTAAAATATTCGTAAGTGTTCTTCTTACTATATTTTACCATAGAATCATAAGCTTGTTTCGCCAACAATTCTTGGTTCTCTTCTACAGATAGTTTTACATCTGGATAAAATGGCCCGTCAAGATAAACATCCATCCTAGGTAAATCACCATGTTTTTTATCTTTTCTTTTGCGGTAAGTCGTAGTCATAGTAAAAATTGGCAAATCATTTCTCACCGCATATTTAAATGAACGTCCACCAGCCGGAAACTTCCGAATTGTTGTCGCATACGGCCACACATGTGCTTCCGGATAAATCACTAATACTTTTTTCTGTGCTAATCTTTTATCTACTGCATTATTGAAAGCCAATTTTTCATTGCGTGTTTTACCAAGTGGCAATCCACCTATCATCGGCAAAAACTTCCCAATGCCTGGAATCTTCAAATTCACTGGACTAATAATTGTAAAAATCCGCCTGTCCGCCATAATGGCTGGACCAAATACATCATGAAATGGATTTGTATGATTTGCATAAATCAAGTAACCTTTACCTTTTACTTCCTTCAGTTTTTCTCGTCCAATAAATCTAGCTTGCCAATAATGTTTTTCGTACCATTGCCCAAAAATCCAAAACATTCGAAACAAAAAAGCCGAGTATAGTCTCACAAAAGGATTTCGTGGAATAAACTCATAGCCATCCGGCAAACCAACTTCAATTTTCTTCTCTTGCTCATCAGTTTTTATTGGATCATCTTCTTCTGACGTATAATAAAAAACCCGCTCCGATTTTGGAATATCTTTTTGAAATAATTCTGCTTTCGCCATAATATAAGTATAACACAATGTAGGACGGGTGACGGACCTAGAAGAAAAGGTCCAGCAGGACCCGTCCAGAATTAAAGCTTTTCTTTCAATCTGTCATATTCATTTAATATGTCATCATATTCAGTGATTTTCAAAATGTCATGAATTTTATCAATTTCAAACGGTTTCACTTTTTGAACGCGAAAATACGGCCAAAACTTAAAATTATTGCTAAAATGATGCAGCACTGTGTCTTTTCGTGGTCTTTCTTCTTGTTCATTGTACTTTCTGTCTATTAACTTTCGTCTTTCGATCGTCTTGTTTAGGGCCGCCTGATCCGCTAACATCATCCATCTCTCTGCGCACATCGCTGCTGCCTTTTCAAACATCCGAGTTTTCAAACATTCCGGCATATTAAAAAGCATCACTCCTGAATTCATATAATCCTGCTTAAATAATCCGTGATAATGGTACCAACGTCGCCCATAAATATCGAGCACACCAGCCGCCTCGGTGCCATCCAAATTCATATTATAAAATTCCGATAAATCACCCCGGCACACCACATCGTAATCTAAATATAAAACTCTATCTAAGCTCGCAATTTCAGGTACTTTATCAATATAAAGTCTCAGCATCGAACACGGCGTAAAATACGAGCCCATATTCTTTTTCGGCAGATTTTTTACAAAAACATCCGTCGCGTCAATTAGCTTCACAAAATTTTTTTTATTAGTCTTTTTTACCAATTCATCCAAAAATTTAGCCGATTTTTCCGTAAATGCAACAGTTGTATCATAATTAATCGTCAAAACATAAAAATGTAAAACCCCTTTATTGTGCTTCAAGATCGATAAAATCGACACTAGCGCCCCTTTTGCTATCCCTTTATCACCACAGTATAAAATATTCATAATTCCATTATATCAAATCTCTCATCATCCAAATTTGATTCAATAATTCTCTGCTCTCTTAATTCGGCAAATTTTGCCGTTCTTCGCACTGCACTTGCATGCCCAGATAATGCTGCAAATGGCGCAAACTGTCCCGCTCGCATTTCTCGGCTCATTCTCGGATGTTTTTTGGGCTCATAATGCGGATGATTTATTATTTCTTCGTATTTCATCTTCTGTGACCTCCAACTTGCGCGTTTCGCTCTCGCCCTGTCGCCCCTTCTTCAAAATTCAGACCTTTCAAAATTGCATTTTTGCCATATCGCTTTTTAATTGCCAAAATTGCTTCATTTGCCCGCGTTTCTTTCGTCAGTTTCGCTTCATCCATTCTTTCATCAAATAACCCCAATTGTTTTAACTCCTTCTTTGTATTTTCCAACGTTTTTACATGGCAAACGTCAATCGTAATTCTCCGAACATAAAGATTTTGATTAACCAATTTTCTAAACAATTCTTCCACCGCCTTTCGTATTTCTTGCGAAGAATAAGTATAATGAGCCAGATTCCGCGTCCCGTGCGCATGCTTTGGCACATCACGCCCATAAAAATCCTTCTTTATTTCTCCCTGATAACTAGCCAAGCTAATTTTATCATATCCCACCGTCAAAACCACCTGATCTGTCAACAAACCTTTTCTCAATAGATTTAACCCCACTTCATCCGCCATCTCAAGCGCCACCACCAGGGCTTTTTTAAACGAATACGGCTCCTTCAAAACCTGCCCCGACGAAAACGAATTATTCTTTGGCCGATAAGCCCTAACATCCGCAATTTCGCACGGCTCCCATCCCCACGCATGGTCAATTAAAAGCTCCGCATTTACCCCAAACATCTTATATAAATAATCTTCGTCTTTTTCCGAACAAAGCGCAATATCACCCATCGTATATAAACCAGCCGCTTCAAGCCGTTTCGCATATCCCCTTCCCACGCGCCAAAAATCCGTCAACGGCCGATGTCCCCAAAGCTGTTTTCGGTAGCTCATTTCGTCTAGCTCCGCAATTCTCACCCCATTTTCATCTGGTTCCGTGTGCTTTGCCACAATATCCATCGCCACTTTCGCAAGATACATGTTCGTACCAATCCCCGCCGTCGCCGTCACACCAGTTTCTTTCAATACATCGCTAATTATTTTCATCGCTAGTTCCCGCGCCGAACAGCCATAAGTCTTTAGATACGGTGTCGCATCGATAAATACTTCGTCAATCGAATAAACATGCATGTCCTCTTCTGCGATATATCTAAGGTAAATATTATAAATTCGTGTGCTATAGCTAATATAATAAGCCATCCTTGGTACCGCCACGATATAATCCAAAGCCAAACCAGGATTTTGTTTTAATTCCAAATCATTCGCAGATTTGCCAATCAGTTTCTTACCAAATCTCCGTTCTCTATTCTTATTAATATCACGCACTTTTTGTACCACTTCAAAAAGCCGCGCTCGTCCCGAAAGCCCATAAGCCTTCAAGGCCGGAGATACCGCCAGACAAATCGTCTTTTCCGTCCTTTTTAAATCCGCCACCACCAAATTTGTCGTTAACGGGTCTAAGCCTTTTTCTACGCATTCCACCGACGCATAAAAAGATTTCAAATCAATCGCAATATAACTCTTCTGCATACTATCATTATATCAATTCTTATCAAATATTGACTATTTAAAGAATTTATGCTATAATTGAATAACACAGGTGGGTGCGCATTATGCGCAAGTATTTTAAAAGGGAGGGGGTAATCTAATGGGAACGATTATTAGTTTTCCTACGCCCGAAGAGCGAACAATAAGATTCGCTGAAAAAAGGTCAAATAAATCTAGACAAGAATTATTGACCACTATTTCAAATGTTGCCTGGGAGAACATTGACGCTTATCTTGAAATCGAAAACGCCTGCATGGCACCAAAGATATCAAAAGTCGTAACCCCGGCAATCCGAAACAAGCTATATGACTTGGGACTCATTAATAAAGAAGGATATCCCTATTTGGAAGTCCAAGCCATCATACGCTCAATTGCGGCTCGAAGCTTAAAACAACGCTATTGCTACTAGCAGCTAAGAGCCAAAACCCGCCAAAATTGGCGGGTTTTTCATAAGAAAAGACCGCGGACAAATGAGCCCGCGGCCTTTTCTGGATAAAAATACAATGAACAACGTGAGCGGTTGGAGAATCAAGCCCTGAGAAGAAAACCTCTCGCCTTAAGCTTATTGCTAATCTCAATGGCATAAGATTTCCCCACCAGGCTGGTCAGAGAACGCAAATCGCACGACAATAACTCCTCAATCGAATTGATTTTGGCTTTCGCCAGAGCAATTGCAGCTCCACTAGAGAAATCGAACTTCTTAAGGACGTCAGCAGCAACTATGCTATTGTTCTCCAGAGAAGCAACGAATTCCTCCCTGGCGACCGCAATCTGCTCCGCAATCTCATGAAGCGTTTTGTCGAACGCATTTTTGACGGTCTCATTGAGCGAACCCCGCTTAAGTAACTCAAAAGCCAACTCATTCGCTTTAACACGAAAATCGTTCAACTCTTCCTGCATTCTTGCGTTTGCATCTTCGAGTTTACCGTTTTCATAATCCAGCTTATCATTAGCTTTAGTGAGCTTCTCTTTGGAATCGCTCAGCTCCAGGTTAGTCCGCTTGAGACTATCAATCTCCTTCTGCAGAGACGCAATCTGGCGGTCCTTTGCCCGAGAGTTCTTCTTTGAGTCTTCCGCCACTAAAGCGCAGTTTTCGAGTTCTTCAAGGGTCATCGTGAGATCCTTGAGCTGCTTACGACTTTTCTTCAGTTTCTTGACAACGGATAAAACCCTCGAGCGCACGTCGTCTTCAGTCATATTGCGCTTGGCTGCAATTTCCTTGTACTCCAATCTTGGAGTATCGAGACCGACACAATCGCAGAAAAATGCATATTCTTCATCAGAAAAAGCATCTTTCAGGATCTTTCTCATCGCATCATAATTGTGCAACGGAATGCCAATCTCAAAATTCTCCTTATACAGTGCATTGATAACACACTTTCCTGCCATCCAGTCTATATTTCCAAATCTTTTCGGTCCCATACAGAACTCTCCTTCTTATTTTTTTTGCGAATTTTTTGTAACATAATCTATATAAAACGACTTAATTGACCCAGAAGCAGGCTTTCTTCGCTCTCGCTTATTGTATTTAGGTAATCAATCGCAGAATAGGATTTCCTTATCAAAAAAGCTACCCTATTCTGCGATTAATTTATCCAGAAAAGTTAATGTTCTTAATCCCAATAAAAGATTATGCATTCATTATAGCACAAACTTCAATACTTGTCAAGTATAGCACATAAATACTAACAGTAAACATATAATAACAGAGAAAAAACCATCTATTATTTGTAAAAATATAGTTTACATTTACTTCTCTAAAGTAATTTTTGCCATCGTAGCATGTCTTCTTTTCCAAGTCTCTGCCAGTATATTTGCGTATACAGCATCTTTCCTTTGAAGATTCTTTCCCATAGATTGATAGCGTTCATTAAACACGTTTTCTCTATTTTTACTGTCCGGAAACTCCTTAGACGTGATACCTAATAATCGGTACAAACCAGCATTCACTGCCATCAAAAAATCCTTTAGCTTTTTAGTCTTTTCTTCTTTTAGTTCTGATAGCTCAGAACTTGTTCTCACCATAGCAAGATGCAAATATATCTGCTCGCACAATTCAGACAAAACTATAAAATCACGCTCCGTATCCTTTTCGCGCCCCTTTAATTCATTACCTTCAAATACAAACTTATCTAGAGCGTTTGCCTGACTAGCTGGAGACATTCCTAATACAAAATGTGGCGCCATTGGCTCCTTCCATTTCCGATCATCATGCATGCAATAATGCAAATCAGTTACCCCATTATACTTGTCGTAACTATTGTTAAACTTCTCCATAATATTTTCTCTTCTTGTCCCGGTAGCCACATCTACCGCAAAAACCAAATGGCCATCCTTATTTCTATTCATAACCCCAAAAACTATATCGGTGCCCTTACATTTATCGTCATATTCACTAGCCATAAATGAATAGTTGTCATCTCTAGAAGGCAATAGCCTTTGATCATTTAAAATATACGCCAATACAGGTTCCATGCTCTCGGCAAACATATCATCAGATGGAGCTCTATCTTTATGCGAAATCGTACTCATTTTCTTTCGAAGCTCCTTTTCATCCTTTTGAATCTCTTCGTTCGAAAAACCGTCACACTTACGAAAATCCCTAAAAGTAGGCTGATTACTATACATAGTCGAACTAATAATACTCATCTTATCTTCTCGCGACAGAACATTCGGATTACTAAAACTATTTCCCCAGTTTCTCATTTGGCTTTCCTCCGTTTCATTCTCAATTATATCACAATAAAAAATAGCCCCTAACGGGGCTATAAGACTAGTATTCTTCTGGCAAATCTTCCGTCAGATCAATCCGGGAATCTTGGAGCACTTCAACTACCTTTTCTATTGCACGGTTCTTGTCGTGCTCATTATGATAGATCGGATTAAAGAAAATCCTAATATCTCCTCTCGGTAATCTGCTAATGTCAAAAGCAGTGCACTCATCATAAAAGACGAGACTGTTCAAGACATTGAGCATTTTTGACCTGTCGACATCAAATCTCCTCGGCCAAAAGAAAATTCCAAGTTCAGGACAACCACCCTGAGCGCGAGCGTAGGAACCAGCCAGTTCCGAAACCACAGGCACCTTCTCGCAAACGATAATCGGGTAGTCTCCAAGAGAACGGATGTTGAATCCTTCTCTAGGAACATTCGATTCAACCATGTTTTCACCCCCTTCGAAAACACAATAATACTAGATTAAAATACCAGTCCATCCAATTAGGACTATAGACATCATTATAGCATAAACTCAATATTTTGTCAATACATACATAACAACTCAAGACCTGCTCAATAACACCATATATTTATTTACTTTTAAACATTTGTGAGATATAATGTAAGCATGAGAATAATACTAACTCTTAAAGGAGCACTATGAAAGAAGGTGAAAAAGATTGGGGACACACGATTGATGATGATGACCCAGTCCAGGGCTATGTTAATGATCCAACCAGAATAAATGAAATAATCAATCAACAATTCGATAAAACAGAGAAAACCGGGCGTTTAGTAAATAAGGCAACATTGCACAAAAAAGAACAAAACAGCAAAACAGAAACAAATTATGGTGGGTACACGGTAGATAACGACGACCCGCTCCAAGGCTATGTCGATGATCCAGCCAAAATACAAGACTATTTTAGGAGCTTTGGGGACGAATTATTTGGTGATGGGCAAAAAATTACAGCTAACGATGAAGAAGAAACTATAATTGCCAACGAGAAAGAAATCGATAAAGGAGAAGCCGACAAGCAAGAAGCTAGTAATATTCATGAGCTACAACCCAGTAGAATTAAAACAACTGAAAAAGACAAAAAACTTGCAGAAGTCTTTAAAAAAGGGATGGAGATTCGTGACCGCTACAAGGACCCCGGTAATCCTAGATATCGCTTGCTCAGTGTTGCAGCAGTGGAAATGGAGCCAATAAATCAAAGTGACAATGCTACAGAAAAAGTGAACAGCATAAATAAAGCGGTCGAAAAAGCCGCAAAAGCTGCAGTAGGCGGAGAAGAAATGGATGATTACTCTGGCGACACTGTAGCGGGAGTCCAAGCCTACATCGTTGAAGACTTAATAGGTGATGATGCAAATCAAGTCTGGATAGGCACAACTGAGACTATCGTCAATCCGAATGGACAAGTTGGTAAAGATCCCGAGACCTACAAAAATCTTGTAGTTTTAAGATGGGTAAAGAATAGCACTAATCACGTATTTGTGTTTTCTCCGAGAAAAGAAGCTGCGATGTACGCTTTGGTAGATGATAGTATGGGCGATTCATGGAAAAAGACTTTTCTAATGGCTGGCGCCGTTAATGGTGACGAAAGACGCGAGATAATGAGCGTGAATCATGACCAAAGCGGAGACGATTATCTACACGAAAAAACATTAGAAAAGATGATCGTAAGAATGATGAAGAAAAAAGAAGCAGAAGCAATGAATGTTGAAGGGATGAGTTTTGAAGATAAGGCGAAAGCATTACTTTCGATTAGCAAGGAGTATGAAAGATTGGCTCATCTAACTGGCCAGATCATTAAGGCGACTCCACCATCAGAAGCAGCGGATAGAGGTGAATCAATAAGGAATCAAATACGTAATATTCAAGAAAAAGCTAACGCCTAAGAAAAAAGCCGCCTTTAAAGGTGGCTTTTTTGATTGTAACTAGGAGAGTTTCGTGGTTAAGAACAACCCTCGCGATGCAAGGCTTTTTTCTATCTTAACTACTTCTTCCGTAGTCATACCAGGAATACGGCAAATCTCGTCTCTAGACAGTTTCGTCAAATCACCAGTCGTAGTGATATTGGCGGATAACAAAGCACGAGCGGTTTTGTTGTTAATATTCGCCCCATCTGATAATTCATAACTATGAGGTTTAATGAGTTCTGCGACTTTAATGTTACCGTTCCAGAAATGCATTTCTTCTAAATACACATCCTTTACAATTCTTCCGATTATGGCCGTTAATGTTTCTTCTCTATCTTTTCCAAAATTCTTTAATAATACGAGAAGATATTCAGCATAAACAGAATCTTGCTCTCTATCCAGTTTACGTAGTTGCCAGATACCATCTTCACCATAGACTAGTTTTTCCAAAGCAAACTCCAGAATTGGAATAGTGAAGTAACTGAGATGGAACGATATGCTTATCACATTATCATCGTTTCCCCAACGTTTGATGACAATTGGGCTAACACAGGCTGTTTTCGTCGAATGTTGTGTTTCTTCTGTACTACTTCTTACTATAGTCAGAACCCTAGCGCCTCGTTGCCTAAAATCATTCACATTCTTCCCTCCTTTACTCTAAAAGTACATCAAGTGCCAAAAAAGGCCTTGTCTGACGATTATATCATACTTACGCTATTTTGTCAATGATAACGCAATACCATACAACTCTAGTGACACAAAAAATGGTCAGGGTGATCGGACTTGAACCGACGGCCTCAGCGTCCCGAACGCTGCGCGCTACCAACTGCGCCACACCCTGTTAAATACTATTAATCTGACTTGAACCGACGGCCTCAGCGTCCCTACGCTAAAGCGCTACCAACTGCGCCACACCCTGAATTTTTTTTGTGGTCGGGACTAGGAGATTTGAACTCCTGACCTCACGCACCCCATGCGTGCGCGCTACCGGGCTG
>CAMYZY010000016.1 GCA_947304075.1 uncultured Candidatus Saccharibacteria bacterium | reverse complement strand
ATTTTGATTTCCACGGCAAAACCGTGCTCGACATCGGTTCTTCCACCGGCGGTTTCACTAAATACGCTTTAGACCACGGCGCCATGAAAGTCATTGCCGTCGAAAAGGGAACCAACCAAATGATGTCACCCTTGCGAGACGACTCTCGCATTGAGCTTCACGAAAAAACTGACATTCTCAATTTTAAACCAAGTAATGAAATTAATGTGGTAGTAGCAGACGTTTCCTTTATTAGTCTAAAACCGGTTTTAAATCATATAAAAATAAAAAACGCCAGCTATCTCGTGATGCTAAAACCCCAATTTGAAGCAAAATCCAGTGAGCTAAATAATGGCATCGTCAAAAATGCCAGGATTCGTCGCGACATTATTAAAACCTTTGAAGCTTGGCTAAAAGCAAACGGCTATTATATTCACAACAAATGCGACAACAAGTTGAGCGGCAAACATGGCAACCATGAAAAATTCTATTATTTAAGTCTTGCAAAATAATATAAAACGCTTATAATTATAAGTATATGAACTTATTGCATGGCGTGGGCGATTTCTTCTCCCTAGATATAGGAACGAATTCGATGCGAATCGTGCAACTTTCTGGTAGTTCCCAACATGGTTGGACGCTCCAGAAATTTGCTTATGTTCCAATTGACCAAAAACTCACTCAAGATTCATCCGATCTTGGCAAAAAAAGACTTGGTGAGGCTATTTTGGGTGCAGTAGAACAGGCCGGTATCAAAACCAAAAATATTGCCATTGGTTTGCCTGCTAGTAAAACCTTTACTTCAATTGTCGAGACCGAAACTCTTCCCGAAAAAGAGCTCAAAAAATCATTCAAATACGAAATTGACAAATACGTTCCAATGTCCATGAATGATGCAAAGGCCGATTATGTCATTTTGGGTGTTAGTCCTAACGACCCAGCCAAAACCGAAGTTCTAGTTAGTTCAGTCGCTAAAGATTATGCTGAATCCAGCATGGAAATGATCGAAAAAACTGGTCTAAACATTGTCGCAATGGAGCCAGAACCACTAGCCATGGCCAGGTCTCTTGCCATTCCGGGCGCCATTGATGCTACTATGATTGTTGATTTTGGTGAAAAATCTACTGATTTAGTTATTGTTTACAAAAATCAGCCCCGCCTAGTCCGTTCCATTCCGGGTGGTTTTGGCGTGTTGATTAAAGCCGTCGCTAATGGTTTGAACGTCAGGGAAGACCAAGCCAGGCAATTCATCCTTAAATTTGGTCTTGATCAAAACCAAGTTGAAGGCCAAGTTTTTGCCGTGTTGAACGCTCATCTAGACAACTATGCTTCCGAATTAGCCAAATCCGTTCGCTTCTTCCAGACCAAATACATCAATGGTAAAGTTGGCGGTATTGTTTTGTCCGGCTATGGTGGCATAATCCCACTATTCCCAGAATACATCGAATCCAAGACTCGCATTCCATCCATGAAAGGCAATCCATGGCAGTTAGTCAGGACCACCGCAGAACAACAACGTATGCTTATGAGCGTCGCAAGTGAATTTGCCGTAGCAATCGGCTTATCTGAAAGGAGCAACGACTAATGGCACGTGAGATTAATCTAGTTCCCGACATCAAAGAAGAGATGATTAAAACTCTCAAAATGCGAAATTTCATTTTCTTCCTTTGTATCGTCGTTGCCGCAGCTAGCATCGCCGTCACGGTGATAGTTGGCATTATCATGGGCGGGCAAAAAGCTGTCATGGAAGGCAAAAAACAATCTATCAGCATTCTTTCCGACAAACTAAAATCTTATTCCGAATTAAGTGATTTTCTTACTATCAAAGACCAAGTTGGCAATATTTCTACTTTAACCAACCGCAAAAAAGTCTTGTCGCGTACTTTTGGCGTTTTAACCGCGTTAATTCCAAGTGGCCCAGACGTTATCACGATTTCTGAATTAAGCGTCGATCTATCTGATTCAAATGCTCCCAAACTAATATTCGAAGCACAAGCTGACGCCAAAAAAGAACCATTTATCGACTACAATGTCCTAGATTCCTTCAAAAAGAGCATGGAATACATGCGCTACGACTATGGTCATTATGTTGACCGCGACGGCAACAACATTCCAGCCTATTGTATGATCGAAACCGGTGCAGACGGAGCCTTACTCAATGATTCATCTCGTGGTATTTACGCTTACTGGACTATCAACGCCGAAGGTTGCAATCCTGGAGCAAGTAGTAACACAGATTCAGACGACACATCTACGACTAGTAGCAATATCAGTAAGTACACTCTCGAAGATTATGACGGTCAAAGTGTTGTCCGCATTTGGCGTACGCCACAATTCGCAGAATGGTACAAATCAAGTCCCGAAGACAACAAACCTTACATGACACTAGATGGCACCATCGCCAACGTCGAGCATTTCCAAAGCGCTTGTATATCATATACTGGTGCAATCAATCAGCAAACTGGCAGTCCAAAATGGACCGAAAACAACGACAATTGTAAATTAGTTCCAGCCGGTATTGACGGTATCAAAGTTACAGATTCCTCCAATGGACGTGGCGCCGAAGAGCAATTAGTCTTGCGCTTCTCCGCTCAAATCACCTTGAATCCAGAGGTCTACCTATTTAATAATAGTCACCTAATCTCCTTAGCTCCGTCCGGTCATCACAACGTTACCGATTCTTATGTCCAAATCCAATCCATGTTTGGCGAACGTGCCACCGACTGCGACGAAAACGATACCGACTGCAACTCGGATAAAAACTTAAAGGGAGATAGCTAAAATGGCCAAAGAAGTAGCAATTGGCAAAAGAGCCAAAATATCAGAAGCTCAGCAAAACATGATTTTAGCAGTGGCCGGCGCTTCAATTATTCTTGGTATCGCCATTTCTCTCACCGTTCATTTTGCCAAGCAAATCATTTTCAATGCTAGTGTTATAGCCGAAGAAGAAAAATCAATTGCCGCCTACACAGACGTCATCAAAAAAACTGGTGTTTGTAAAGCGCCAAAAGGTAGTGTCTATTCAGACGAAGAAATCAAAGCCTGTAATCCAAGCACCATTGAAGTATCCGAAATACCTGGCACTTTAAGGGCCAACATCCTAGAGAACTTAGCATCAAACGCCGCTCTTAACTCAGTTTCAAAAGAGGATAATTCTTCCTGTAGAAACATTAATACCGGCAAAACTTATACCTACAAAGAACTAAATAATATCTACAAGAATGCCAACAATGCCAAAGCCTTAGCCGAAGCCACACAGCTAATCAAGAGTTGCTCTGCCTTACGTATTATTCCAGATGCTCTTCCTGCCTTCCGCAACGAAGAAGCTTTGCTCGCCAGCCTAAACAAACTCTTCATTATTTCAAATTGGGAGCCAGAATCATTAAACCCAAGTGGCTCTAGTGGTATTTCAACCAGTGTCAAAGGTCTAAAAACTATCTCAATTAATCTTTCAGTTGAAGCCGACACTGGCACAACCATGAATGTATTAAGCAATATCGAGCGTTCTATCCGCGAGTTTGACATTGAAAGAGCCACCATTGAATGGGGCGGAGACAATACTTTGGTTCTTAATGCTCAAGCCAATGCCTACTACATGGAAACATCAACCATTTCAGAAGTCGAGACAACTATTAAACCGGAGGAAGCGAAGAAATGAAAAAAGATTTAGCAACCGCAATTGGTACAGCACTTTTAGGTGCAATCGTTGCCTACTTCTTGAGCAATCTATTGTTAGTTCCGATGGTTGCCCCTATCGAAGAGCAAACCATCAAAAAAATCGATTCCAATTTTTCTCTCGACATCGCAACTCCAAGCCCAGAAGTATTTAACTACCGCTCGCTTAATCCAACCGTTGAAGTCTATGTTGGCGACTGTAAAGAACTTAATGAATATGGCGAATGTATCGACGAAGAAACACTACAATCCCTAGAAAACGCAGTCGAAGGTTCTAACCAGGAGAATCAATAATGGCTCTTCTTACCAAAGAAGCCGAAGAGCAAATCATTAACCTTCTCTTAGCAGAAGGTTTAGCTGATAGTAATCTTGTTTATTCCATCAAACAGGAAACTGAGATGAACGGCAAACCTACGCTTGCAGAATTAATCGCCCGAAAAATCATCAGCGACGACATGGTCGCTCATGCCACTGCCGTCATCATCGGCGTTCCGTATGTCGAACTAAAAAACATTACAATTGATCAAGATATCCTTTCTAGAATTCCAGCCGAAGCCTCGACGCGCGTTCTTGCCGTCCCGCTAGGCGAAAAGGATGGTTTCTTAAATGTCGCAATGGTAGATGTTACCAACGTTCAGGCTACCGACTACCTATCAAGTCTTGTTAATCAGCCTATTAGAGTCTGGATGTCGTCCGAACGTGGCATTCGCGAAATGCTCGAACAATACCATGGCGACTTTTCAGGCGTCAAAGATGCAGTCCGCGAAACCGATGAAGAGGCTGCCGAAGAGGCCGCCAATTCCAATGTCAAAACTATCGTTCAGGATTCACCGATTTCCAAGGCACTCACTACCATTTTAAGCTATGCCGCCAAAACCAAAGCTTCCGATATTCATATCGAACCACTCGAAAACTCACTTATTATTCGTTGCCGTATTGATGGTGTATTGCGCCGTATCATGGAATTACCAAAAACCGTCGCTCCGGCACTCGTTTCTCGTATTAAAATTCTTTCCAATCTCAAAATCGATGAGCATCGTATCCCACAAGACGGTCAGTTTACAGTGCTAGTAGATGGTCAAGAGATTGATCTTCGTATCGCCATTTCTCCAGTTACTTGGGGCGAGCAAGTCGTTATTCGCCTTCTCGACAAAACTGGCGTTTCTATGGAAATCGAGAAAATGGGTATGAGCGGTCGCGCTCTCCGTGCTGTATTAAATGGCATTCAAAAGCCTAATGGCATGATTCTAACTTCTGGTCCTACTGGTTCTGGTAAGTCTACAACTCTCTATGCCCTTATTCAAAAGATTAAATCCGAAGAAATCAACATTGTTACTCTAGAAGATCCGGTAGAGTACAAAATGGACGGCATTAACCAAATTCAAGTCAATGTCGATGCTGGGCTTACCTTTGCTTCGGGTCTTCGCTCTATCCTTCGTCAAGACCCTGACGTAGTAATGGTAGGTGAGATTCGTGATTCAGAAACGGCCAGCCTAGCGGTCCAGGCCGCTCTTACTGGCCACCTTGTCTTTAGCACCCTACACACCAACTCCGCTGCTGGTATCTTGCCACGTCTCCTAGATATGGGTATTGAGCCATTCCTTCTCGCTTCAACTCTAAATATCGTTATCGGCCAGAGACTTGTCCGTCGTATCACCGAAAAGCGTGAAATGTATAAATCAAGCGAAATCGAGACCGAAGGCATCAACGAACTTATTGGCGATCTCTTGCCAAAAAGCAAAGAAGAAGTTGCCGATGTCAGTGAAGATTTAGGCTACCCAGGTTTGCCAGTCAGAAATGATGATTCCTATATGTTAGCCAAGGGTATGAATTCCAAAGAAACCCCGGGTGGTTACTCTGGACGTGCTGGTCTTTATGAAACCATTGAGGTCGATGAAGACATTCAAAAAATGATTATTTCTCACGCAACTGCCAACGAAATTATGCGTCTCGCCAAAACCAAGGGAACTGTCACAATGCGCCAAGACGGCATGCTTAAGGTCTTGTCAGGAATAACAACATTGGAGGAAGTCAACCGCGTTGCCAGCGATCTCTCGTAACGCTTGTGCTATAATAATGCTATGGAAAACAGTGGGCAAACAACTAATATACCAAGAATAGAAAACTTACTCGAAGAGTGCGTTCGCCGCAACGCATCAGATTTGCATTTACAGTATGGCCTGCCACCAATTCTGCGTATTGATGGCGCTCTCACTCCGATTGCCGGCATTAGTCCTCTAAACGAAGAGACCATGCGCAATTTAGTGTTTGCAACACTAGACGAAGAACAGCAAAAAATCCTAATCAAAGACAAAGAGTTTGATTACTCATTTGCTTTTGGTGACATTGCTCGCTTTCGTGTAAATGCCTTCCATGAAAGAGGCAAACTTGCTGCTGCTTTCCGTCTCATTCCAAATCAAATCAAAAATATCAATGATTTGGGTATGCCAGCCATAGTCGAAACTTTTTCCGAATTCCCCCGTGGATTAGTGCTTGTTACCGGCCCTACCGGTTCTGGTAAATCTACCACACTCGCTGCTTTAATCGATAAAATCAATCGTGAAAAATCAACTCATATTATTACTATCGAAGATCCAATCGAATTTACTCATCGTTCTCAGCGTTCTGTCATCGCTCAGCGTGAAGTTCACTATGATACTTTTAGCTTTGCCGCCGCTTTGCGTTCAGTTTTGCGTGAAGACCCTGATGTTGTGTTAATTGGCGAGATGCGCGATCTAGAAACCATCCAAGCCGCAATTACCATTGCCGAAACCGGCCACTTAGTCTTTGCCACGCTTCATACCAACTCCGCTGCTCAGTCTATCGACCGTATGGTTGACGTTTTCCCATCACACCAGCAACCACAAGTTCGCACTCAGCTTGCCAACATGTTAATGGCAATTTGCGCACAACGTCTCGTTCCAGCCATTGGTGGTGGTCGTGTCGTCGCAGCTGAAATCATGATAGCAAATTCCGCAATCCGCTCGCTGATTCGCGATGGTAAAACTCATCAAATCGACAATGCCATCCAAACTGGCGCCGACCAAGGCATGCAGACCATGGACCGTACTTTAGCGAAACTAGTCCAAACCGGTGTAATTACTTATGATTCTGCTCGCGAATTTGCTGTTGATGTCAATGAACTAAACAGGTTAGTCAAGGGATAAAATGAAAAGATATAACTATAAAGCCAAGGAAAAGGAAACTGGCAAGCTTGTCAAAGGCAATATCCAAGCCGAAAACGAGCAAATTGCTGGTCGACTTCTCATTGAGCAAGGTTATATCCCAGAATCCGTCGTAGAAGAAGGCACCGGCCTATTTGGCGGTAAAGGTCGCGTTACTAATAAAGATCGTATTTTGTTCACCCGTCAACTTTCCACTCTAATTGGCGCTGGGCTTCCACTTGCTTCCAGCCTTCGTACCGTAGTTAACCAGACTCAGTTCAAAGCTATGAAAACCATCGCCGAAGAAATTTTGACTAATGTCGAATCCGGCCGCACTCTCTATGATTCTTTTTCTCAATATCCCGAAGTCTTTAACGGCGTTTATTTAGCCTTGATTCGTGCTGGCGAAACTTCCGGTACACTTGATTTGGCTTTGAAACGTCTTGCCGACCAAGAGGAAAAAGACGCCGCCATGATGAGTAAAATCAAAGGCGCTTTGGTCTACCCAGCCATCATTTTAGTTGTTATTATCGCCGTCCTTGCCTTCATGATGATTATGGTGGTCCCACAAGTCAAAGATTTGTACGAAGACATGGGCGAAGAGCTTCCAGAGCTTACGCAAATCTTAGTTAATCTTTCTGATTTCTTTGGTAATTTCTGGTGGTTAGTTGCAATTGTAGTGGCGGCAATTTGTGGTGCGGTTTGGTATGCAGTCAAAAGAACTCCAGCCGGCCGCCGCGTCATGGATAGTTTCAAAATCCACGTGCCAATCTTTGGTGGCCTTTTCCGCAAATTATATGTTTCACGTTTTGCCCGCACTGCCGAAATGATGTTAGCCACCGGCGTCCCAATGCTTGATTCCGTCAAAATTGCAATCGAAGCCGTCAGCAACACCGTTGTAGAAGCTGAATATTACAAAGCAATCGATATTATCAAAGGCGGCAAACCACTTTCCGAATCCCTACAAGACCGCAATTACATGTTGCCGCTCGTCCCTCAAATGGCGAGCATTGGCGAAGAATCTGGTAAAATCGACGAAATGCTAGGCAAGGCCGCTCAGGTCTACGAAAACGAATTAGACGAACAAATCAATAGTATTTCTACTATGATTGAGCCAATTCTCATGGTTATCATGGCCGGTCTCATCGGCGTAGTCGTTGGTGGTACTCTGCTTCCAATCTACTCACTAGTAAACTCAGTCGCGACTTAATATATTTAGCATCAAAAAACCGCTTGGTTAAAGCGGCTTTTTTATTACAAACTATTACAATAAACCCCAGCACCTTCTAGTCGGTACATCACTGCAAGCTTTCTTGGGTTTGAAGACAACACGGTTTTATTGCCATAACATGACGCCTGCAACACAATCACCATTTTATTATCATTAGGGAATGCCTGTTCTTCCAAAGTCGTAGCTAGCGTATTAGTACAATCATTATCAGGAGACGTAGCCCCACATTTGACCACAGCTAATTGGTAACGCCCACCCGAAGGGTCAATAAAATTATCTTTCAAATAATCACGGTAAAAACCAGCCCACGTTGTTTCATTTCCAGTACTATTTTGTAATTCTTCCGACCAAACCACGCTTACTAAATTAGAAGATGTCTCCGAAGAACCAGGCATCGATCCGCGATTGTTTTTTTCGTAATTTTTCACTTTTTCCAATAATAATATTACATCATCGCGTCTTCTCGAATCTCTTTGCGATCTCTGAAGAGACGGCAATGCCACAAAGACCATCAAAAAGATTAAACCACCAATCGCCAGTACAAGCGACACTTCAATAATCGTAAACCCCCTTTTTGGCCTAAAATCACCCTTTTTCATATTTTCAATTATAATTGCAAATCATTAAAAACACAATAGGGTTATGGTAAAATAATAACTATGGAAACAATATTTTTGGTAGGTTTATTCATTCTAGGAGCTTGCTTTGGCTCGTTCCTGTGTTGCCAAGCTAGACGTCTTCGTATCAAAGATAAGCACGGCAAAAAATCCGTCAAAAAACTCGGCTCCCGTTCTGTTTGTTTGCATTGCAAAGCCAAACTAAAATGGTATGACGACATTCCCATCATTTCGTGGTTGATACTTGCCGGCAAATGCCGTTCATGCCATCGCAAAATCGGTTGGCTAGAATTCTTATCAGAAATTGGCTTGGCCGCATCATTTGTAGCTATCGGCACAACTATTAATATTAATTCTGCAGATTGTATCACGTGGATAGTTTTTATTATTACATTGCTGTTCACTCTAGTCTTAGCTTTTCTTGCTATTTACGATGGAGCCTATGGCGAATTGCCGTTACTCCATCTCATTCTTGCTACCGTACTAGCCTTTATTATTTCCATCATCAAGCAGTCTGTTATACTTTTGCAAGTTGGTTTCACGCCAAGCATTTATATTAACCCATTAGGCTCCGTTGCGATTTTGGGTGGCCTGTATCTACTGCTCTATTTGATATCAAAAGGGAAGTGGGTAGGCGATGGCGATTGGCTGCTTGGTGCAGCGATAGGTCTAGCTCTCAGTAATCCCTGGCTTGCCCTTACGGCACTCTTTATTTCAAATCTTCTCGCTTGCATTGTCATGCTCCCATTTGTAATAAGACGCAAAAACAAACAAATCTACTTTGGCCCATTCATGGCAATAGCCTTCGTCATCACCGTTTCACTCTCGGGCTTACTCATATCTTTGATATAATATTTGGCTAGCACCCGTGAGCGCTAACTCCAATTTATAGTTATTGAATAAAGAACGATACTATTATATAATAAGCTTATGGTAAAAAAAGGCGATACCTTAATAGAAGTAGTGCTTGCAGTTGGTATTTTTTCTATGGTTGCCATTGCTATTGTTGCCGTTATGGCTAGCGGCACCACCGGTGCCCAAACTGCACTCGAAACCACGCTTGCTCGCGAAGAAATCGACGCTCAAGCCGAATCGATTCGCTTTATTCAATCCGCCTACGTTGCCGACAAAGATTCCGGCGACAATCGTTTCCAAAAACTATGGCAAAAAATTGTTTCCAACGCCGTAAGCGTCAGTGGCACTGATGATGAAATCTTGCATTATGCTCCCAAAACTTGCGAAAGTCTTTATGCCGATGATGGTGAAGTCAAAAATCACAATGGTTTCGTTATCAATAATTTCCAACTCGGGACCTTCACCAGCGATACTATCGACAGAGTTTATATTTCCGCCAAAGACAAGCCAGCCAGTTTCGTCCAAACGCTGACTTATCCTCGTCTCGTCTTTAATAATTCTAACTCAAGCCTAGATAGTGAAACGTCATCAGCCAACACTCTTTATCAAGCCGAAGGTCTCTATGTCGTGGCTGTCAAAGAAAGCACCAAAGCAGATGGCTATAACCCTACTACGGTTGTAGATAATGGTAGCGTCACCACCCGTCCAGTGTTTTATGATTTTTACATTCGCTCCTGCTGGTACGGCACCAACGCCAACGAGCCTTCCACTATTTCTACGGTCATCCGTCTCTATGATCCAGACGCCGTCATAGGCAATTAATTAGCTTGTCTCAGAATGAAATTTATCGTGAATTTCTTTTAGGTGCACATCAGTAACGTGTGTATAGATTTGCGTAGTTGAAATGTCCGCATGCCCCAGCATCGATTGTACGCTTCGGATATCCGCCCCATTCATTAATAAATCCGTTGCAAAAGAATGCCGTAAAGTGTGTGGTGATACATGTTTTGTAATGCCAGCCAGCCTGGCATATTTTTCGACGATTCTTTCTACCGAACGCGCCGTCATCCTGCGATAATCACCCGATGTGTCCACGGCTTGTTTGTTTCGTGAATTATTCAAAAACAACGCCGGCAGGGAATCGGTTCTCGCATCCAAATAATCCCTCACTCTATCCGCCGCCGATTGTGAAATAAAAATCGGTCGGTCCTTAGAGCCTTTACCTCTCACCATAAATTCGCGTCTATCTAGGTTGATCGAATCACGATTAAGCCCCACCAATTCAGAAACCCGCAAACCACCAGAATACAGCAATTCAATAATCGCTCTATCTCTAAGCCCCGATTCCGTTGATAAATCGATCTGTTCCAACATATCTTCCACTTCATCAAAATGCAGAAACGTTACTTGTTTCCGCACTACATGTGGCAATTCCACTAGCGAAGGATCCAAAGATTTGATATCTCTTCTCGCCAAATATTTTAAAAAGCCTCTGAGCGCAATCAAATGATACGCCTGTGTGATGGTTTTTAAATCTTCGTCACCATTATCTGAGCCATAACGATTAAGTTTAATGCGGTATTTTCTAATTAATTCTTTTGTAATATCTTCCGGTTTAAGTTCGTCTTTTTTTAAAACTTCCAACGAAATTTCTACAAATCTTTCGAGATACAATCGATAATTCTCAATCGTCTTTTTGCTTCTTCCCGATTCAACTTCCAGATGCTCCAGAAAATCATTAATCAAATCATAGATATCCATATCAATATTATAGCAAAGTCTCTTGCGTTATTAATGCTATGCCTACTTCTTTAATTTGTAAAGTTTGATCCTCCGCAGACAAAAAAATCGTATCCAGAGATTATAAAAAGGTTAATTGAATCATGGTATAATATCAAAAAGGAGTTTTTATGGCAAAAGAAGCAAAAGAGCAAAAAACA
>CAMYZY010000015.1 GCA_947304075.1 uncultured Candidatus Saccharibacteria bacterium | reverse complement strand
ATATGGCCACTACCACCTCAAGGTAGCGTGTCTACCAATTCCACCACAGGCGCATGCCACTATTATAACATAAAATCAAAGATTACGGGGTTTTATTTTTTGTAGTCGTGTTAACCGCCCACGTATTCACATCTGTAAATCTGTCTAGTGCTGTCACTAGTTTCAAATCATTACTAAACGAGCGTGCATTCTTATTATAATAATATGTCAAATTCGGCTGATAAATGCCAATTGCTGGCACGTTTGCAACCCAGTATTCAAGAAACCTTTCGTACTTCTTAATCCTTAGAGACTCATCAAGCGTTTCCCTACCTGCGAGCAATAAATCATCCACTAAAACATTGCGATAATTCGAAAGATTTAACCCGGCTTTTGACGCTTGCGAAGAGTGATAATATGGCAATGGGTCAGGATCGGCACCAAGCTCAATTTCATAAATCAATAAATCGTAACTTCGTTTTGAAAGCACATTAGAAACAAAATCTTGATTTTCTTCGTAGGTGGAAATATGCACATCGTAGCCCAACTCTTTTAGAGCATCACTCACTGCTTCCGTGACCTTCGGCAAAAACCCAGAATTCACCGTCGCTACTTCGAGTGTAATCATATTTTCACCGTTAAGCTCAGCCAACTTAGCTTTTGCCGCTTCAAGATCGTACTCTGGCAAAGCCGGATAGTTTTCGAGTTTCAACTGCGAATTAATCAAAGGATAATTCAGCGCAATTGTATTCGGTGCCGCTTCTCTCACCGCTTCGAGATTAATACCCCTTCTAATTGCATCTCTCACAGCGGCGTCCTTCATACTTTGACTTGCAGTATTAAAGAAGATAAACGCCCCAGAATTTAAACTTGAATTCTTTTGATAAATAGATTTAGACGTGATGCTTTCGCTGTCCGCTTCAGATAATTCTGCCGTCGCCGTGATTGTCCCGGCGTTTAGGGCGCTAATAATACCATCTCGGTTCGTAAAAACATGCACAGCGAAGCTATTTAAAAGCGTGCGATTTTTATGATAATACGGATTAGACGACAAATAAATAGTCTTTTCCCCACTTGTGGAGTTGAGCTGTGTAGCATTAAAACTAAACGCACCAGAGCCAACCGGCGCATTCGAAAAACTATCTTCAATCAAAGTTTTTGGATCCGAATCAGCCAAAACATGCTCTGGCACAACTGGGATAATTAAAGCAGAAATAAAATCCGCATATGGCGTAGGCAAAGTAAAAACGATTTCCCCGTTTTCGTTCGCTACAATCTTCACGTTAGCAAGATTTGCGTCATAAACCGTATTGACCGCCGAGTTTTTAATCAAATTCAAAGTAAATATTACATCGCTCGTCGTTAAAGGCTCGCCGTCAGACCACTTCAAACCATCACGGATTTTGATGGTCCAAATTCGGCCATTCTCGCTTGGCCTAATGTACTCCGCCAGTTCTGGCCCAGGATGCCCCGAAAAATCAATCGAAGCAATCGTCGAAAACATCAACCTACTCAGTGCCCTTTCGCTACTAGTGCTGGCAAACAGCGGGTTCATCGAATTAACTTCGCCCAGCGACGCTTCGATATACGTACCACCTGTCGACCAAGTATTATTAGCATAAGAATCCCCAAACCAAAACGCCTGAGTGATAGCGAGCATAATGAGAGCCACGATAAGAAGCCCCCATTCTAGAATCAATAAACGAATATTAGCAATATGCGAGATTCTACCAAAAATATTTTCCTTGATATGCTCTTTGCCTTCTTCACTAACCTGAATCGAAGCTTTCGAAAACTTCTTTACAATTTTTTGCCCACGCTTTTTGATTGAATCTTTCATATTATGATGGTATTAATAATAGACCTAAGATTGATAATACGAAAATGACCGCACAGACGATTGTTGCGACAAAGAGAGATTTTTCAAGTCCACGACGAGTCGTATAAAGTTCACCCGAGCTACCAAAACCAGCGCCAAGCGATGCACCGCGTTGTTGTAACAAAACTAGTATAATAGTCAGAATTGCTGAGATGAATGTAATTGTCTCAAGAAAACTACCGAAATTCATAATAACGACTCCTTAGATAAGATTATTTTAGCATACTTTTTCTTTTGAGTAAAGAATGGTAAGTTATGGCAAAACGGTGCGCTTCTTCGTCAATTCTAGCTATTAATTTTGCAATATGAGATTCTTGACGTAGTTCAAGATGCTTAAACTCCGAAGCTCCATCAGAAGCAGTATTCCAAAAAACCAATTTCACTAAAGCATTATGTGAATGGTCGCCGGATTTGTCACGTCCAATCACTTTTATGCCGTATGGCTCAACCAGCGGCAAAACAGCATTCACTTGATTTACGCCACCATCCACTATGATTAAATCCGGAAAATCCCATTCTTGGTGTTTTAAACGCCGAGAGATTACTTCGACCATACTTTTTAAATCATCATTTTTTGATGTCCTGACTTTAAATTTGCGATATTCGCTTCTCGCCGATGCCCCGTTGATAAACACCACCATACTTCCTACGGTATTTTCGCCAGATTGGTGTGAAATGTCGTATCCTTCAATTCTGCGCGGTGGGTTTTTGAGCCCCAAAAGATCTTGTAGTTGTTTTAGAGCCTGGTCCGAAGAAATATCCAAAAACTCTTTATCCGAAAACACGATTTTTTTCTTTAATTCCTTTAGTCCAAATAATTGGTCGCGCGCTTCGGCCGCAAGTTCATAATTTCCTTTTGCCGACTCTTTTTTCATCGTTTTTTCAAGTTCGACTAAAAGTTTTTCACGGTCTCCATTTAAATATCGCATCAGTTTTTTTAGATTTCTCTTGTAGTCTTTTGCCGTACTTAACCCCACTTCAATCCCCGGGGTAAGTTTTAAATCGGTATCTAGTGTTTTACGACCAGAGTATGGCTTTACGTAATACGGAAAAATACGACGCAAAATTCTTAGAGCCTTTTCTACCGAAGATTTACCATAAAACGGCCCGATATAAGTAGCTTTATCGTCAATCGGATTTCTCGTAAATGAAATATATGGCACTTCTTCATTCATCGTGATTCTAACATACGACACCGATTTGTCATCGCGAAGCAGTATATTCCATTTCGGCATGTAGCGCTTTATCATTTCAGATTCCAAAAACAGCGCATCCATTTCTGTGTCTACCACAATCCAATCCGTGTCATTTATTTCCCGCACTAGTGCTTCGGTCTTAGGATCTTTTTGGTTTTTTTGGAAATATTGTCTCACGCGGTTTTTTAGTACAGCAGCCTTGCCGACATAAATAATCTCACCAGCGGAGTTTTTATGAAAATAAACTCCCGGCTGGGCCGGAAGTTTATGTAGTTTCTGTTTTAGAGCCTCATTCATTCTTTAATTATATCATACTTATGAATATTTGTCAATTTGGTCTCTATTTTTCAACTTCTACCTGCGTGGGCTCCGTGTCCGACAATTCATAAAAACCCGAGAAGAATTGTTGAATTACTTCGGTGAAATCCGTATAGTCGACCGGCTCAGTCACATTAACATTCGACGGATATTCAAATCCTAAATCGATAGTCAACGTCGCTGCTCCATCGTCGAGTTCTGATTCTAAGTATAGTCTCGAGAAATTATTGTCTCCGTTTATTTCGGCATAAACTTTTGGCAAATCATTCAATACTTCGTCTAGTTCTTCGCTGTCGTCATAGCCTAAGCAAATACATAAATCATCCACCAAATCAGGGTTCTGCATCGCTTTTAAGAAACCGGCTAGTTTTTCGTTATCAACACCAATCAAATACACCTGACTGTTTTTGCTTGGAATAATCACATCTTTGGTTGTTGATGTAATAAATGGGTATTTATTATACAAATCTGCCGTCACGTTGAAATTCTTGCTGATTGTCGTCACAAAATCCGTGACACAACTAATCGGGCTTTCCTTTAGTATCGACGAATCATCCGTAGACGAAAGCGAATCCGACGAGACTCTAATCCACACCCCATCAACGACTTCAACAATGTCTATAATTCCAGACGTCTCTGCTTTGGTGTCCGCGTCAAGAGTTTCATCGGTCAACGTTTCGACGCAATCGCCAGTTTCACATTCAGCCACTCCCGAACAATCAGTTATTTCATCAGAACAATCCTGAACGGTCGGCGCAAATATCAAATCCAGTATCCCCGAATCTTCAAGTGCAGCGGTAGCGCCGTCGACCTTGAAATAAATATTACCATCAGCCGCATAAATCTCATTGAATTTTACAGAATAATCCTTGTTTTCAAAAGTTGTGAAAGTAAGAACTGCCGAAGACGTATTGATCATCGAACCAACCATAATGTCCGTGTCGAGATTAATATTGATTCGCTTGATTGGCGAACCTTCTTGACTAATCAAATAATTAAATTCACCATCAATTGCAACATTAGTAGGTGCGTTACCGGTTAGGATTTTTTGCATAGCAAGAGAGACCGCATCTTCTCTCCCGAGCTTAGGCAAAATCAAAGCTGCAGCTGTAGCCACGCCAATTAATGCTATTACGGCGATAACAATGCCGATAATTAAGCCAGTTTTCTTCTTTTTGACCGGTTCTACAGTTGCCGGAGCGGTCGGATTGGCACCAACAACATCGCTCGGCTGCCCTTGAACCACTGGGCTAGCCGTAGTCGCTTGATTCGCTACCGGTGTACCACCTGGAGCTGGACCAAGATTCGGCGTCCCTGCGGGATTTTCATTCATAAAAATAACTCCTTTAATATTTATTTATAATACTATTTTACCATAAGTTTAATATTTGCTATAATAATATTCATGGATAATTTTACGATTTCTAATATAAAAGCTAGACAAGTTTTAGATTCACGGGGCAATCCCACCGTGGAAGCCGAAGTTTACTTAGATAATGGCATGTTTGGTAGGGCTATTGTGCCTTCAGGCGCATCAACTGGCTCCGGCGAAGCTCTGGAATTGCGCGATGGTGATTCGACCAGATTTGGCGGCAAGGGTGTTTTAAAAGCAGTATGGAATGTCAATTCCAAAATCCGCGACGTGCTAGTAGATAATACTTCTGATATTAATACCGTAGATCAAATGATGCTTGAGCTCGATGGCACCGAACACAAAACCAATCTTGGTGCCAATGCGATTTTGGCGGTTTCTTTAGCCACCGCCAAGGCCAACGCAAGAGCTCTTAATATGCCTTTTTACCGTTATGTTGCTGAGCTGGCCGGCACCACCGATGAAATGTCTATCCCGATGCCAATGATGAATGTGATGAATGGTGGCGAGCACGCATCATGGGCGACTGATTTCCAAGAATACATGATTATCCCACGTGGCGCAGATAATATTGCCGATGCTGTAAGATACGGAGCAGAAGTTTTTCATGCTCTAAAAACCGTCTTAAAAGAACGTGATTATCCCACGACCGTAGGTGACGAAGGCGGCTATGCCCCCAAAGTTCGTGACGGCAACAACGAGCCACTTGAATGCATCAAACTAGCCGTTGAAAAGGCCGGTTTAAAGCTAGGTGATGATATTGCTATAGCTATGGATATTGCCGCATCTGAATTCTTTAGCAAAGACCATTATGAACTAAAAACCAACGGCGACTGGAAATCAGCCGACGATTTGATCAACTGGTACACTTGGATTGTCGACAATTATCCAGTCGTTTCTATCGAAGATGGTCTTGCTGAAAACGATTGGGACAATTGGAAAAAACTAACCGAGCGACTGGGCGATCGCGTCCAATTAGTGGGAGACGATTTATTTGTTACCAACACGAAGTTACTGAAAAAAGGCATTGAATCCGACGTCGCTAACGCAATTCTAATTAAGCCAAATCAAATCGGCACATTGACCGAGACCATCAAAGCAGTTTTGATGGCGAAAAAGGCTGGTTACCGTACTGTTATGTCGCACCGTTCTGGTGAAACCGAAGACGTCACTATCGCTCATCTCGCCGTCGGACTTGGTACCGGCCAAATCAAAACCGGCTCTTTGTCGCGTTCTGAACGCATCGCCAAATACAACGAACTCATTCGTATCGCCGATACTAATTCAAACCTTGGTTTATTTAATCCGTTTTAAGCTGTTCTTCTCTAGCTATAGCACTTGCTTCACGGAAGCCATCATAGAAATTATGTGAAACTTTTGGATGCCCAATTTTATTGGCCGCATCTACCACCAGTTGTAAATCGTCGGTAATTCTAAAAATGTCAGTATCTTTAGGCGAGATTAGTTTTAATGCAATCATTTTGCCAATCATTTTGTCAAAACCCTTCCAAAAGTTTTCGCCAATCAAAAACATTGGCATTTTTGGCATTTTAGCTTCTTGCATCAAACACAAGATTTCGGAAATTTCATCCATCGTGCCAAACCCGCCCGGGAAAAACACAAATACTTTTGCCGCCATCGCAAGCGATACTTTGCGTGCAAAGAAATATTCAAATGTCAAACAATCGGTTAGATATGGATTGGGAAATTGTTCGTGTGCTAGAGTGATATTAAGTCCAATCGTGCGCCCACCAATTTCATAAGCTCCGTGCGATGCCGCTTCCATGATACCAGGCCCACCACCTGTAATTACGGCATGGCCGTTTTCTGCTAGCATCCGCCCGAGCTCATAGGCCATTTTGCAATATTTAGAATCTTGCGGGAGCCTTGCCGAACCAAAAATAGTGACACCTTGCGGGAATGAACGAACGATTTGTAATCCCCTGCCTAGATCTTTTGCGTAGGCGTTAGCGCGCTCCAAATCAGCAATTGACAACTTCTTTAATAACTCTTCTTCAATTTTTGTCATTTTATTTCTCCATAGTTAGATTTTTTGAATTGGCATCGGATGCAAAGGTTCAGTTCCGTATAATATTCCACGATTTGCGCCTAGTTTCATTACGACGGATGTCGAATTCGCCGCAGCAAATGCCAACGAATTGCGGAATGAATGACCAGCTGCAAAATGCGCTAAAAATCCTGAACCAAAAGCGTCGCCAGCCCCAGTCGCATCTTTGATGCGTTGGTCTTCGTAGATACCGAATCGGTAGGTCTCACTGCCATTGCTTGCTATCCCACCCATTGCTCCGTCGGTTATTATCGCAGTATCTACATAACTATTCAAATGATAAACTAGCTCAGTTAGTGTGTTGCCAGGCACAATCCTAGAAGCTTCGTTTTTATTCACAATCAAAACCTTAACATAGTTTAATGATTTTGCCAGCGTCTGCGATTCTTCTAATTCTTTTACTCCGGGATTAAACATAATACCAATATTCAATTCCTGGGCATGGCGAAAGAATTTTTCTAGAGTTTCCATGTCGCCTCTGAGAGAAGTTACATACATCCAGTCCGGCTGAATTGAATCTAAATCTGCCACATCCATATTACCAAATTGTTCGCTTGCTCCCCTGCAAGTCAGAATTGTCCTTTCGCCACTTTTAAAGTCAAGCAAAATCACCGAAGTACCAGTCGAACGCCTTTCTAGAAATCTAACATAACTATTATCTACACCTTCTTGGTCGAGCTTCCTTAAAACCGCCATGCCAGCAGGGTCACGCGAAACGTTACCTAGAAAAATCGCTTCATGTCCGTGTCTCGCAAATGTAATCGACGAGTTAACGCCCCCGCCCCCCACTTCAAAAGCGACTTTATCAATGTCAACTTTAGAGCCCACCAAGACTTTGCCAAAGATTGCCGTCTCACCAATATTGGTTGGTGACAAATCATCATGATCTACTAGGTAGATGTCTTGCAAGGCCGAACCCAAAGAGACAATTCGCGCCATTAAATTACCACCCCGTTTTTATCAATTTCAGATACTAATTCCTGGAAAGCTTGCGCCGGGTCCGGAGCTTGCGAAATCGCCGAACCTACATTAATCACATCTACATCAGCGTGAGCAATCGCCCGGACGTTAGCCATATTTGCGCCACCATCCCAACCAATTTCGAGCTCTGGTTTCATATTGCGAACTAGCGGAATTTTTTCCATTTGCATCATATCGGCCGGCGAACCCTGTACGCCAAGTTGTCCAGCAAATATTAGTACATGGTCAGCCGTCTTAATATATTGCTCGACATTACCAGGAAAAGTAGAAGGCAGTAATGCGACTCCAGTCTTAATACCGGCATTCTTTAGGATTTCAAAACTCGGTAGTAAATCTTCATTTGCTTCTGCATGCAAAATACAAAGCGACGGGTTTAATTTTAGCACGGTATCTAGATGTTCGGACGGATTACTGACCATGAGATGCAAATCGGCTTCCCAGTTTTTTGGCCACCAAATATTCGTAATATCAAGTGTCTGAGTTGGCGCAAAAATCCCATCAGTCACGTCAATTTGCACTCTACGTGTAAAAACATTAATACGTTCAGCTTGCGCTCGGTAATCTTGTTTATTATCCGTCAGTATTGTCGGTACAATTGATACCGTTCTAATCATAATCTTCCCTTTCGTCTAAACGATTAATTCGCCTCACTCGGCGCTCTAAGTTTGTAAAACTTGTTTCTAAAAATACATTAGCGATTGCCTGCATTTTGTTTTCGTCCATAAAATGAGCCGATAAACACAAAACATTTGCGTGATCGTGATCTCGTGCCATTATTGCCGACTCTTGGTTGTCGCAATGCGCATCTCGGATACCCTTAAAACGATTCGCTTGCATCGTTACGCCGTGTGCCGAATCGCAAATCAGGATGCCCATCGATCCATAATCTTCGCGCACATCCTTTGCCACCTTGGTAGCCGGATCATTAAAATCATCGCCTTCGTTATATTCATAGGCACCATCATCAATCACTTCATGACCAACACCTAAAAGATAATCCCTAAGTTTGGTTTTACATTCTAGCCCACGGTAATCAGCACCTATGTAAATCTTCATTAGAGACCTTTCCCAAAATCAACCGCGAGTTCCACGAGACGGTTTGAGTAACCCCATTCATTGTCATACCAGGCGACGACCTTAATCATGTCACCATCCACGACGTCGGTAAGTGGTAAATCCACAATACAGGAATGCGGGTCGCCGATAAAATCTGAAGACACCAATTCTTCTTCCGTCACACCAATAATACCTTCGTAATATAATTCTTGAGAAGCTTTTTTGAAGACTTCATTGATTTCTTCTTTGGTAGTTTTGCGTTTGACAATAGCTGTAATATCGGATAGTGACACCACTGGAGTTGGTACACGTATTGATAAACCATTAAACTTATCTTTTAGAGTTGGAATGGTAAGAGCAGCAGCCTTCGATGCGCCAGTTGTGGTCGGTACGATATTTTCGGCCGCCGAACGTGCTTCGCGCAAATCCTTTGCCGGAGCATCGAGAATTCTTTGAGAACCAGTATAAGAATGAATCGTTGTCATCATAGCCTTTTCGATACCAAATTCATCTTCGAGCACTTTCATGATAGGCGCAATACAGTTAGTCGTGCATGAAGCATTTGAAAGAATTGTGTCTTCTTCGGTTACGACTTCTTCGTTGACACCTAGGACTACAGTCTTGGCTCCTTCGCCTTTTGCCGGCGCAGAAATCACCACTCGCTTAGCTCCCGCTTCTAGGTGCGCCTTGGCATCTTCTGGATTGGTAAAGAAACCAGTGCATTCTATCACTACGTCTACGCCAAGCTTTTTCCACGGTAGATTTTTGGGATCTTTTTCAGCAAAAACTGGAATCTCTCTCGTGTTAACTATAATTGAATTATCAGAAAACGAAACCTTTTTGCCGTAAGTCCCGTACGAAGAATCGTGCTTTAAAAGATGCGCCAAAGTCTTGGCATCCGTGATGTCGTTAATTGCCACGACTTGAGCATCATGCCGCTCTAATAAGATTTTAAGCGCATTACGACCAATCCTACCGAAACCGTTAATCGCTACCTTAATCATTTTACCTCCTAAAAAATCTACTTACACTAATTATAGCATAAGTAGATTAAAAATTGTAGAGCAATTTTATCTGGCAAAATGCGCGAATGCGCGGTTCGCTTCGGCCATGCGGTGACAATCTTCCTTCTTCTTGAAGGCAGCGCCAGTTTCGTTGTAGGCATCTACGATTTCAGCTTCTAGGCGCTTTGCATATGGCATGCCACCACGTGCGCGAGCTGACTGCACTAGCCATGAAAAGGCAAAATGTAGTTGACGATGGCCAGAAATCGGAAATGGAATTTGATAGTTAGCACCACCAACACGGCGAGACTTTACTTCAAAATCTGGGCTGACGTTGGCAATAGCTTTTTCTAGCACTTCGACCGGATTTTCAGACTTCAATTTTTTAGCAGCACCTTCAATAGCAGAATACACTGCACGTTCGGCAACTTGCTTTTTACCATCAAGCATGGATTTGTTGATTAGTCTTTGTACCATAATCGACTGATATTTGCGATCAGGATTGACTTTGCGTTGCAAAGATTTAGTAACTTTACGTGGCATAATTACTTATCCTCCTTTTTCGCACCATATTTGGAGCGACCTTGTTTGCGGCCTTGTACGCCTTGAAGATCCAATGTACCACGCACAACGTGATAACGCACACCAGGAAGATCTGGCACACGACCACCGCGGACTAGTACCACAGCGTGTTCCTGTAAGTTATGACCTTCACCACCAATGTAGGCCCAAACCTCTTGACCATTAGTAAGACGCACACGGGCGACTTTACGCATAGCGGAATTTGGTTTCTTTGGAGTCTTGGTAGTAACTTTAATACATACACCACGCTTCAAAGGCGCAGGTGTCTCTACGCGCCTAGTTTTCAACGTATTCACGATGGAACCAAGGGCTGGAGATTTAGATTTTTTGGCAGCCTTTTTTCTAGGCTTACGAATCAACTGATTAATAGTTGGCATTAAATCTTTCCTTCTTTAATTAACATATATATTATAGTGACTTTTACTACGCTATATATAGCGTTTGACGGCCTAAAAACACCCCCAAAACACCATATCTAGTGGTCACTATTTTGCCAGTTTGCTTACAGCAATAACAAACCAGCTGAAACTCTTAGGAAAATTATATCACACTTATTGTAAAAAGTCTACAATCTGAATTAAGGATTCTTTATACAGCAGATTACTGCCCTATAACTCTTTGTGAAATTAGACTTGCCAGAATAGATAAAATCGTTTGGATAATACTGGATTCTCTCAATCATTATTTGCCCATATGGAATAGAAAATGTTCCATCAGTAGTAGACAGTAAAAAATCAAACCAAAACCGGACTCGATTTTTTAATGGTTTCATGTACTAATAATTATTTATTGACTTTTACCAAGTAATTAATCGTCTCTTCGATAATAAGACGATTTTTGATATCCATTTTGACGTTCGGATTCTTTAAATTCTTTAACGCATCTGGGGATTTTTTGTAAACATCACGTAGCTCAGCGAGTTTTGCATTCACTACATCGTCAGAGACCGTTATATGGTTTTCTACCGCCAAAGTCTGAAGAGCCAAAGATGCTTTTACCCTTTCGGTCGCGATTTTGCGAGCTTCTTTTTCCCAGTTTTCCATGGTTTCATTATTAGCTTTCAAAAATTCTTCAAAACTCATACCACGGCCTTGAGCATTTCTCGTCATGTCTTCACGAATCA
>CAMYZY010000014.1 GCA_947304075.1 uncultured Candidatus Saccharibacteria bacterium | reverse complement strand
CCCCACCATGAAAATGAAAATAAGGTCGAAGACCTTTTTTTATTATCATTATCAGATGCTTGGATGAGAACCAAAGATTACTTCCGCATCTTCTTCAAAAGCTTCTTTGTTTCCGCATCCACACGATAAGAATCACAAATTTTCGAAATAGACTTGTTAAAAGTCCAGGCCGGCATCTTGCTTTTAGTCAAATATGCTGTCGTAGCCGAAGGAAACTTTATAAAACATTCCGAAACTAGCCACGCCAACCCCATTTTCACGTAGTATTCATTGCGGCAAGATAATCTATCCACTTCCGAAAAAACATAATTTAAATAGTCAGGTTCAACATAACAACACTTTAATAGTACTAGTCCAACTCGTGTTCTAAACTCACGTTCATCATCCAATAATCCACCAACTTTCTTTCTCAAAAAATCATCTTTATTCTTAAGTACAAGCTTACTTATCGCAGAACAAAACAAATCACAAGTGCTCCAATCATCAATAAATGCTACTTGAGAATCAAACTCTTTCATCATATTCTCATACGACAATCTCGCAATCAAAAAACCACGCAACAATATTTCTTCATAAGTCTCAGGGCGAATCTTAATAAAACCTTCAGTCTTTTCTAACGGGATTTGCTTAGCGGTTTTTCGTATCTGTGGCACCCTGACGCCCAAAACCTTATGTTTAGTCGAACAAATTTTCATCGTAAAATCACGATAACTACCATCGGCACTCCGCCTTAATTCATCCCTTATCTCATTATAATCATCACCTGTGCTCATAAGCCAAATTATACCAAAGTATTGTACCCATATCTACTGACCAATAAAAATCCCCGACAACTGTCGGGGACTTTTTTAGATTAGATTAGAAGAGTGTAATTTAGGCTTCAGGTAAAAATACGGGCGCGGATTAAGCTCATCCATATGAATCAAATCACCAAACATCATAAACATGTAGGTGTTGTAATCATTCGAGTAGAAATAATACTTACTACCAGATATAGTAGTTGCGCACATCAAATCGTGCTGAGTATCACTACAATCGCTACATTTGATTCTTTCGATGGTCTCAATAATCGACGTAAAAATCTCGTCGCCATCATTGAATCCTTCACGTCCGAAAACTTTACCACCAAGCATGCACCGTCCAGGAACATCAAGCTTCTCAATGCTGTTATCATCCCAGAATTTTAAGAATGCCTTCGCGACGATAAAACGGTTTTCATAGCCATCTTCTTGAAGAAAATAGAACTCCCATTCCCTAATCATTGGATCCATATATATCTCTCCTTTAATGTGCTACATTTTTTAGTGTCAGAATTGAATGATTAATTCAATATACTATATTACAGCATATGCAATTAAATCTGTCAATAAATATATTTATCACAAAACCACGCCCTTACAACCACCAAAAAAACGCCCCATAAATAGGGGCGTTTCTAAAGCAGTCGATTACTATTTCTTCTTAAGAGTAAGGAACCCGTTGCGTGGATTCTCAACTACCATGCGATCTGCTGGCAAATCACAAGGAGTGCCTTTGCCACCTTTTTCTTCCTTCGTAAAGAAATAAATTGTCTGAGGCTTGCCACCGCGGAGTGTCACTTCAGATTTATGTAGATAGTACTTTACACCTTTACCGTTAGTATGTTCGTAAGCCATTTCAGCTTTCCTCCTTAAGTTAATATATTCTTATCTTATGTCCCTTAAACAAAAAAGTCAAGAGATTTTTTTAAGATTCTAGAGCTTTTTCTTATAATCACGCGAACATCAGAGACAATCTCAAGAAAATCCAGACTATCATCCTGATAAAAATTACAACAAAGATGATTAGCGTTATTAGTACCATAAACCCAGTCAACGTCGGAGCCCAGATTGGTGAAGCATAATTTTTACGGTAAAGCTCCGTTGAAGGCAAACTCGCAATAATCTTATCCTGTATTTCATCCGCCGCAGGATATTTCTGGATCTCACTTACCATACAATTAATATAATTTGGATTATCCCAAGTCCAACCATTCGCTATAGCTAAGCTTCTACAAGTTTCAGATGCCAGAGCATAAATATTACCATTCGGATTACTATCCGAAGCAATATTTTTCTCTGCTTCCTGTAATGCCCTATTCGCCGCTCTAATATATTGATGCTCGAGATAAAATGGCCCCGTCCCAAACGTAATCCTTTTTTCTCCATTATCATCCACAATATTAATCACCATATTAGAAAATACAAACGACTTTAGCTCTTCCAGCGTATTCATTATCTCTTCATCATTTTCATCCGCATCCGCCTGCAAAACCGCATCCCTAAGTTCAGTCATTTTGATATGATCTAACCTAAGCAAAGTCGCATCGACAAAAAGTAGCGGCACCAAAATCACTAATAGTTGCCAAGTTTTTAAACGATGAAATTTAAAGCGCCCACGCTTTTTCATGACCTTATTATATCATAGTGTAGCCCCGTAAAAACGTTCAATATTTAAATTATGCTTGCGCGTTTTTTAAATCTTTGCTAGAATAATACCCATCGCTCATTATTTTCCCAAATGGCTTTATGGCTAAAGTCTTTGCGAGGTGGGTCTGCAAGGTCGACGAGCGAAACTAAAGGAGAAAATTAGATACATGCGTATCAAAAGACCCAAGCGTTCTGCGGAACGCAAAAAGTCAAAAATTGCTCCTGCCCCTTGGCAAGAGTTCATCGAGATTTAACTCGCAAAAATCCCCCTAAAAGGGGGATTTTTTGTAGTCTAAACTATTCAGCCAATTTTGCTTCAACAATCTGTTTAATCACTTTAACAAAATTATTTCCGTCTTTTGGAGCTTCCCAAGTAATCTCTTTACCATTAATAATTACGCCACCTTCATCATTCCACTGTATCAATTGCCCATCAATATAAAATGCAGGAGTAGCATTTACATCAATTCTTTTAGCAATTCCCATATCAAAACTGATCTTCTTTGCCACTTTATCACTCGAAATATCTTCATGGAATTTATCCATATCCCCTTCTCCATTGGTCACTTCAACAAAATACTTATCAAAGTATTCCGTTCTTTCCGAAGACGAAGCATATTCCCATTCTGATTGCTCTGCAAATAGTTTGTCCGCATACGGTTTCCAATATCCTTGAAGTCCAGCCGCTTCAGCCGCCGAAGCTGCCGCCGTACCATTTTGATGATATGACAGCAAAAAGCTTCGATATACCACAGCTAGCTTGCCGTCAAACTCTTCAATCAAACTATTTACGCGAGTGTTAATCGACGCACAACCAGGACATTGATAATCCGCATACTCAAAAATCAAAACTGGTGCATCTGCGTCACCCTTCACATGATCGCCAATATTTCCATTACCAGTATCCGGTTCAATCACCGAATAAAAATCATACTTGCTAAAGTCAGTCGCTTTGTTATTCCCATCAATTACAAAGAATGCACCGACCGCAATCAAAGCCACGACAACAACGCCGACAATCACCCCAACCACCGAAAAGCCTTTTGCTTTTTTCATGAATAACTCCTTTTCTAAAAAATGATATAATTATTATATCATGTTCGCCAATATTTTAAAGAAACTAGTTCGCTGGCTCGACCCTAAACTAGACAAATATCGTCAAACCAAACCCAAGCCCCCTAAATACACACCCAAAACCCTAGAAGATTTCATCGGCGTTTTACAACGCACACCTAAAACTATCTTAAGTACCAGAGATCGCAGTCGCATTGCCGCTGTCATGAGTTTCGACGACCGCAAAATCGAATCCATCATGGTTCCAAAATCCAAAATGGTCTTCGTCAATTACAAAGAAATCTTAGGCCCACTTGTCTTAGACAAACTTTACAAATCCGGTTTTACCAATTTCCCAGTCGTCGACAACAATGACAAGGTTAAAGGCATCATTCATACCGAAGCTTTAAATACTCTCGAAATCAAACGCACCGACCGCGCCGAAAAATATCTTGATAAAAACGTTCAATACCTTCATCTTAACGATTCCTTAGAATTCGCCGTTTCCGAAATCGAACGCACTAATAGCTACTACTTTCTCGTCCTCGACGAAACCAATTCCCTTGCCGGTTTCTTCACAATCCAAATGCTCTTGGATTATTTATTAGGGTAAGTGCAAGAAAATTTCTATGGTGTCCTAAGGGGCATGAAGACTTGGCTAGAGCGGCCCGGAGCGTACCCGCAGGGCACGCATGGAATTTTTCTTGCACTTTATGGTATAATATACCCTATGAGAGTTTTAGCAATTGAATCTGAAAAACATTTAGGAAAAACTATTACTGTTGAAGGCTGGGTTAATTCTCGTCGCGACCACGGTGGTCTAATCTTTATCGACCTTCGTGATCACACCGGTATTCTTCAGCTTGTCGTTACGCCAGATACGCCCGATTCTTTCAAACTTGCCGAATCCGTCCGCGACGAATTCGTCTTAAAAGCTACTGGCACCATGCGTGAACGCGCCAAAGATTTAATCAATCCCAACATCGAAACCGGCACCATCGAGCTCGTAGTTAGTGAGCTAGTCCTTCTCAACAAATCCGAACCACTTCCAGTTAATACCCACGACGACGGCGAAAAGTCATCCGAGGAACTCCGTCTCAAATACCGCTACCTAGATTTACGCCGCCCTAGCATGCAAAAAATTCTCAAACGTCGTTCCGAATTTTATCGTTTTATTCGTAATTTCATGTACGACCATGATTTTACCGAAATCACAACTCCAATCCTTGCTAACTCATCCCCAGAAGGCGCTCGCGATTTCCTGGTACCTTCGCGCCTTCATCCTGGCAAATTCTATGCTCTCCCTCAGGCTCCCCAGCAATTCAAACAGCTTCTCATGGTCGGTGGCGTTGACAAATATTTCCAAATCGCACCTTGCTTCCGCGATGAAGACCCCCGTGCCGACCGACTTTATGGCGACTTTTATCAACTAGACTGTGAAATGGCTTTTGTTGACGACGGCGAAACCGTCCGAAGCACCATCGAACCACTCTTTCTCTCTCTAGCTACCGATTTTGGCCACAAAAAACTCGTCTTAAATTCCGAGCCCGCCAAAAAATATCTCATCGACAGTTCCCCAGTTCCTCGTTTGCCATATGACTTCGCCATAAACACCTATGGCGTAGACAAACCAGATCTCCGCTACGGGATGGAGCTAATCAATCTTACCGAAGTATTTAAAGACACTGATTTTAAAGTCTTTAAACAACCCTGCGTCAAAGCTATTTGTGTTAAAAATGGCGCCACTCTCACTCGTCGCGAAATTGATGATTTTACCGAAAAAGCTCGCAAACTCGGCGCTGGTGGTCTTGCCTATATTCTTTATACCGAAGAAGGTGCCAAATCCCCAATCCTTAAATTTATGACCAAATCCGAAATTGCAGATGTCCAAAAATTAACCAACGCGAAACAAGGCGACGCCGTTTTCTTCGGTGCTGATGACCGCGAAAAGGTCAACAAAGTCTTAGGCCAGCTCCGCATCGAATTCGCCGACCATTTCAATCTAAAAAATCCAGACGAAGTCGCCTATACTTGGGTAATAGATTTTCCATTCTACGAATGGGATGACAAACTAAACAAACTCGACTTCGGGCACAATCCATTCAGCATGCCAAAAGGCGGTCTCAAGGCACTTGAAGAAGTTTGTGCCAATGATCCAGAGACCGAGCGGGAGAGCTCGAAAAATCATTGGCAAAAATTCTTAGATCTTAAGGCCGATCAATACGACATGGTCATGAATGGTTACGAAGTTTGTTCTGGCGCCGTCCGCAACTACAATCCCGAAATCATGTTCAAAGTTTTCAATATCCTAGGCTACAACAATCAATACGTCGAATCTCGATTTTCTGGTATGTTAAATGCTTTCAAATTTGGCGCTCCACCGCACGCCGGCTGCGCGCCTGGCCTTGATCGTATCTTTATGGTACTAGAATCTGTCGAAAACATTCGCGACATCGTTGCTTTCCCAAAGAACGGCTCCGGCGTCGATCTTATGATGGATTCCCCATCAAAAGTCGACCAATCCCAACTCGACGAATCCCACCTAGCCATTCTAGAAGATGAATAGTAAAACAGTTTTAGAGTATAATGAGATTTAGACCAGATTTGTTTATTGTAATTTTTACAACTTAACAATGAAAAAATGTCTCAAAATCATAGAGACATTTTTTCTTGACTTATGTTATAAAAATTACAATAAACAAGTCCTACTCTAAAACTGTTTTACTATTTAGTTGTGGTGAGCCCGGCTGGAATCGAACCAGCATTATATCCTTAGAGGGGATATGTCCTATCCGTTGAACGACGAGCCCACTCCTATTATTATACACTATTCTTCTGGTTTTCTCAACTTATAATAGATTGAAGGAGCAAATCTAATCGGCGCCAACACTTTTTGCGCCTTATTTTCCATTTTTACCAAATTCTCAGTCCCAAACATTTTCTTTAGCCCCCGACTTCTAAAGTTTGACACCGAAAGCACTCTCTCACATTTAAACCCAGTCTTATCAAAAATCTCTTCCACATACTTCGGATGATAATTATAAAAACCATCTTTCGATATTTCTTTATAATTTGCAACTGACTTATCAAACGGATTAACTTTGCTCTTGCCAGTCACGTATCTTGCCATTTTCGGCAAAGTTCGCTTGTTTGCAACTTCAACTACCGCCACACCACCTGGTTTCAAAACTCGGTAAAGTTCAGCCATCGCTTTATCTAAATGCTTCAAATGATGAGTCACTCTCACCATCATTAGCCCATCTAATTCATCATCTTTAAATGGCAACTCATAAATATCGCCCGCTCGCGTTTCAATTTTATCACCATAAATCTCTTTAGCCTGTTCAAGCTCGGTTTTCGAATAATCAAATATGATTACTTTATGCGCTCGCTTCAAATATTCATTTGCCAATCTTCCATATCCACCACCAATATCTGCAAATTTTCCCATCCTTTTTGGCAATAACTTGCGAATCGCCATTCTATCGGCTTGGTCTTCATACTCCCTACCAGTATTTTCCCAAAAATCTTTTTTGTAATCGTATCCGTTATAATCTGAAACTATTTCTTTACTCATATCTATATATTATATCACACGTGACACTTCTTCTAAAGTGGTTTCACCCCTAAGTACCGCCAACATGCCCTTTTGTTCCAAAGTAAGCATCCCGTTCTTTTTAGCTGTCTTTTCAATTGCATCAGTATTAATATCCGCAACATCACCACGAATAAACGCTTGGATATCTTCCGAAACTATCAATTGTTCCATAATTACAGTACGTCCATCATAACCAAATGGATTGTCTTCCGTTTGCACCGGATCATATAGTTTAATGGTTTCTAAATCAATCCCTTCAAGTTGTTTTTCTGGCACATCAGCCAAAACTTCTCGAATGTATTTAATCTCCGCTTCAGTTGCCGGTCTTTCCTTTTTTGATTCAGCCAATTTCCGTACTAATCTCTGCGCAATCACTAATCTAATTGAACTAGCAAAAATTGGATTCACGCCAATCAAATCAATCATCCTAGAAAACGCCGCACTAGATGAATTTGCGTGAAAAGATGACAAAACCAAATGTCCCGTAATCGAAGCCTGAATTGCCGTTTTTGCCGTATCCGCATCACGAATCTCCCCCACCATTACTACATCAGGGTCCAATCTTAGCACCGAACGCAAACCATCTGCAAACGAGCCACCTGCATTCGTATTAATCGGAATCTGCGAAATCCCTGTAATTCCATATTCAATTGGATCTTCCAAAGTAATGATTTTTTTATCAGTCGTATTTAAGGCATTAAGCATCGAATAAAGCGTTGTCGATTTACCCGAACCCGTAGGTCCCACCATTAGCACCAATCCTCTTGGATGCGAAATCACATCGTTTATTTCTTTCAACTCTTCTTTAGATAATCCAAGAAAATCAAGATTAAGTAACGATTCGTCAAAGTTAAACAACCTAAGCACCGCATCCTGCCCATACATTGTTGGAATAGTTTCCACACGAATATTTAACAAATACGATGCGCCATCTCGATGAATTTCCTTCTGCATGTGCCCTGATTGTGGTTTATTTGATGCCGTTGACACATTTGCTCGCGAAGAAAGTTCACCCATAAATATTCTATATTTCGTTTTATCAATCGTTGCAACCGGATGCAGCATCCCATCCACTCTCATTCTGATTCGGATTTCGTTTCTTAAGTTTTCAATATGAATATCACTCGCACCAAGTTTATCCGCCTGATCAATCAAAAAATCAAACACTTTATCCGTCGACACTTGCGCCAAAGTTTTGGATACCGAAGCAATCGTCTCCGAATCCCCTTCTCCTGCAATTTTAATATCATCATACTTAACTTCTTTTGGCGGATCATATCGAAGCATCAACACTTGATAGCCCGAATTCGATATCAAAAAGAAATCTGCTTTTTCGCCATCATCTAGATATTTTTGTCGCATTTTTTCAATCAAAGATCTTGGCGTTTGGCTAGTCACTAGGAATTGATAATGCGTTTCACCCCCACCTTTTTGTAACGGAATAATATAATTCTGGTGCATTTCAGGAATCGTCAACAAATCCGGCACCAAAGGAATAATATCTTCAATTCTTCTTACATCAAGATACGGAAATCCCAAAATCTTCGCTCTGCTCGCAGTCGCATTTTCTTCGTTTTCGCGTCGCTTTAATTGAATTTCCTTTTCATCCATACCTTTATATTATAACATAATCATTTTCAGTTTTTGCTTTTATATGCTATAATTCTCCCATGGCAAGAAAGTTTAAAATGAAAATTGTTGCCAAACAAAATCGCAACAATAACCACAAACACAGCGACAAGCGCAAACATCCACGCCTTAAGAATGGTCGCTAATCCCCCTTTGATAAAAGCGGGGATTTTTTCTTTTTAATAATCCGGAGGTCAAAATGAAGAAATGCTTCGATGCAGAAAAATATCTAAAGATTCAAAAAAAGATTATTCTTAAACGTATTAAAATGTTCGATAAATTATATATCGAATTTGGTGGTAAACTAATCGACGACCAACACGCCGCCCGCACTCTTCCTGGCTTTCTCCCTGATCTCAAAATCCGTCTTCTCCAAGAATTTAAAGACGATGCCGAAATAATACTTTGCATCAACGCTAATGCTATCGAAAAATCCAAAATCCGCGCCGATCATATGATTTCTTATGAAACCGAAATTCTCCGCCTAATCGAATTCCTACGCGCCAAAAATCTTTACGTCAGTTCCGTCGTCATTACTCTATTTGATGGTCAAAAAAAGGCCAAAGATTTCGCCAATCGTTTAAAGGATTACAAAATCAAAACCTATTTTCACACTTTTACCAAAGGATACCCAACCGACGTCGACACTATCGTTTCTGACGAAGGCTACGGTGCCAATCCATACATTAAAACCACCAAACCACTTGTTATCGTCTCTGCCCCTGGCCCTTGCTCTGGCAAACTTGCCACCAGCCTTTCACAGCTTTACCACGAGTTTAAGCGTGGAGTTAATGCTGGCTACGCCAAATTTGAAACCTTTCCAGTCTGGTCACTCCCATTAAAACACCCAGTCAACGTCGCCTACGAAGCCGCAACAGCCGATCTTGGCGACGTCAATATGATTGATCATTTTCATCTCGACAAATATGGCGTCACTGCAGTAAACTACAATCGCGATATCGAAACTTTCCCTGTGCTCAAAGAAATCCTGACTTGTATCACCGGTAAAACAATTTATTATTCCCCGACCGACATGGGCGTAAATGTTATCGGCGAATGTATTACCGATGATAAAGCCGTGAGACGTGCCGCCAAGAACGAAATTATCCGCCGCTACTATCGCGCTCTTGCCGATCTCAAAAAAGGGGCCGTCACACCAGAAGTCCCCGAACGCATCAAATTACTTATGAACGAGCTCGGCATTTCTGAGCTCGACCGCACCGTAGTCATAGAAGCCAATAATAAACGCGAAAAAACCGGCAATCTTCCCAGCGCTTGCATTCAAATTGGCAAAAAATACATCCCTGGTCGCAAAACTAGTTTCCTTTCTCCAGTTTCCGCCACTTTCTTGAACACCCTAAAAACCGTCAATCGTATTCCCGACGAAGTTGATTTAATTTCACCAACCGTTCTAGAGCCAATCTTAGAAATCAAAAACAAAACCAGCAATTTTAAAGAAAGTTATTTAAAACTAGGCGAAGTTCTCATCGCCTTGTCCATTTGCTCCACTACTAATCCAGTTGTCAAAAAATTATTAGAATCATTAGACAAATTAAAAGACGCCGAACTTCATTCCACTCACATGATTTCCGACGACGAAATGATTATTCTTTCAAATCTCGGAATCAATGCTACTTGTGGCACCGAAATTGATATCAATTAAAAAACACGTTCATTTAGAACGTGGCGGAAGGGACAAGATTCGAACTTGCGATACTTTCGTATGCTGGTTTTCAAGACCAGTGCCATCAACCACTCGGCCACCCTTCCGCTCTTTATTATATCATATTTATATCTAATTTACTATCAAAACTTGCGATGAGCTCTCTTAATAGCGTAACAATACTTAGCAATCATTATACTAGCTATTATTCCAGCTGGAGCAATCCCAATCAGTGTGCCAACCCCAGTGCTGTTATTGCTTTGATTTATCCTACCAGTATCCGGCACTGGCACCACTTCTTCTTCATCTTCTTTTTCATCTTCCTTTTCTTCATCTTCTTTTTCTTCTTCCTTATCCGCTTCTTCCACTGTAAAGTCCGCTTCTGCAACACCACCATCATTAAAGAATATAGTTATTACATATTCACCAGGTTCCAAAGCTTCTAGATATTCATTTGTTAAATTAATCACCGTCGTATCATCTTCAGCATCCGAAGTATAATATTGCGAATCTAATAAGGCACCATTAATATATACTTCACCGCCTTCTCCAAATAAATCGTGATTTGCATCAATTATAAATCTTATTATTTCTTTATCACCTTTTTGTTTATAAGTTTCTCCGTCTCCTTCTGTCACTTCGTATACCCTTCGTACTCCATGGACAGTGATTTCAAACGATTCGGTAGTATAATTCGTCGTATCAGCATTTTCTGTATATTTCACTGCATAGCCAAAGTTGCCTTCTTTAATTTTTTCAGTTGGATTATCCCATACTAAACCTAAAGTATTTAAAGCAATCGTAGAAAGAGCATCAGTTACATAACCATTCTTAATCTCAGAAACTTCTTCAGGTTCAGCAGAAGTCTTTTTATTTACAGTCAAATTATAGGTAGTCGATGCTTCATCATAATTAGCAGTCGCAGAAACGGTAGCTGTAATCGTCGCTGTACCCACCTTCATAATAGTAACTTCACCAGTAGCACTATTAATCGTAGCTACGTCGGTATTGCTAGAACTATAAGCAATCGAGCCATCACTAATCGTTGTTACAGCATTTGTAAACTTTGCGTCACCATACGTCTTAACCACCGAAGTGTTTGCAAAAGCTATAGTCGGAGCATATCGCTCGACCGTCAAAGTATAAGTTGCCGAAGCCGTATCATAATTACTCGTTGCGGCCACCGTAGCCGTAATCGTCGC
>CAMYZY010000013.1 GCA_947304075.1 uncultured Candidatus Saccharibacteria bacterium | reverse complement strand
TTTAATAAATCTTTGGCAATTTGTTTTTGATAACGCTCTTCTTCTGAGAAGATACAACCACAATATTTTTGTAAATATAGACCAAGTTCACGCGCTTTGGCTTGACCTTCGCGAAAACCAACTCGAAAGTCGCGATACAAAAACTCTACACCAGACAAAGCCGACAGCTCTTCACATACCGCTTTTAACTCTTCGTGTTTTTGATATGGCGAAACTAGTAAGGTTGTAGTAAAAGCATCATAACCATTTTTTGCGGCATAGCGTACTGTTTCGGTTAGACGTTTTTTATAGCAATAATTGACACAACGATTCGGAATATCATTAACCACATTGCGACAAAAATTGTCCAAGCCATATTCTTCTTTGACAATTAGTTTAGCGTCGACCAATTTGGCGTAATCTTTTAAACAATCGCGACGAGTTTTGTATTCTATATATGGATGAATATTTGGATTATACCAAAAAAGAGTTGGTTCGATATCTTCTGAACGTAAACTGTCTATACAATACACACTACATGGTGCGCAGCAAGTATGCATTAATAATTTCATAATACTCTTTTCTCGACGGGTCCTGCCGGACCTTCTCCCCCCCAGGTCTCGTCACCCGTTCATGTAATATTCATTTACACAATTATAACATTTATGCTACAATTAATCTATAAGGAGGTTTATGTCTAAAACAATTGAAACTGATTTAAGGACATTCATTAAGTTTTGGTTAGTGCCGCTAGGTATTGGTGTGACGATTGTTATACTTTATAAAGCTTTGACTGGGCTAGTAATCATCGGGGCTTCGATTTTCTTAGCTCTTGCTCTCAAGCCACTAGTTAGAAAAGTCAATGAATTCTTTACAAAACATTTTGGTAAGGATAAAAAACATCAAACTTTATCGGCGGTTTTTGCTTATTTGATTGTAGTCCTTGTGATTGGTGCGATAATTGCCATCGTAGGTCCGGTGGTGGTAAATGAAACTGCGAAATTTGTGCAACATTTTCCAGAGACTTTTGAAAAGTCCTTTGGCGGATGGGATGGAATTAATAGTTTTGGGAATTCTATCGGCATTCAAAATCTCCAAGGTGAAGTAACTAATGCTTTGACCGGTATATCGAATAACCTATTGGGGCTACTTGGTAATAATCTGATGTCGAGTGTCACTGGTGTAGCTGATATCGTAATGAAAATTGTTTTAGTGATCGTCCTTACTTTCTTATTCCTACTTGAAGGTCCAGATATGCTGAACTCCTTGTGGCAAAATATGGGTTCTCGTAAAGAAGATAGGGAACGAACAAATGTAATCAAAAACGTCGTAACACGAATGGCAGATGTAGTATCAACCTATGTTTCTAGACAAGTCTTGGTGGCAATTATTGATGGCTGTGCAGTTATGATTATTGTATTTATCCTGTCGCTCATTCTTGGCTTTTCGTCGAGCCTTGCTATACCAATGGGGATGACTACGATGCTATTTTATCTCATTCCGATGTTTGGTCAGTTTATTGGTGGTACACTAGTTACCATTCTACTATTCTTCTCCAGTCCACTGGCTGCGGGCATTTTCGCTATAATATATATAGTATACTCACAAGTTGAGAATAATGTAATTTCACCAAAGATTCAAGGCAATGCTTTGAATCTAAAACCGGTTGTGATATTATGCGCTGTGGTGATTGGCATGTACATGTTTGGACTACTTGGCGCCATCATCGCTATTCCGATTGCTGGATGCATCAGAGTTTTGATTGAAGAAATTCCTAATATAAAAGCATTAAGAGACTAAATTCAAATGGCTGACACCGAAACTAATGATGTTGATTCTGCTGATGTTGATAACAAGAAATTAGTACCAAAAAAGTTTTTAAAAAAACCTTTGTTAATCATATTATTTATACTAATAAACGTTGTAGTTATTGCAATAACGGCATTTTCTGAGTTTGGTAATTCCGAAAATGCGTCAGCTCTATCGGAAGTAAAAATGAACTGGTGGTTCTTACTGCCGGCAACATTATGTTTCTTAGTAGCGATTTTTACGGAAATCCGAAAATATGTGTTAATGATGCGAGAAATGACGCCAGACAAAAAGAAATTTGACTATAAACTCGCACGAAAAGTCGCAAGACGAACGGTTTTACTTGGTAAGTATTACGATAGTGTCACTCCGGCTGCAGTAGGTGGACAACCATTTCAGATTTATTATATGCGAAAGAACAGTCGCTTGCCGTCGGGCGTGTCTACATCGATTCCGATTTTTGGGATGATATCTGGGCAAATTGGTTTTATTATTATTGCGGTGTTATGCTTTTTGTTTGGGAGCCTTTCGATCAATAATGCTGTGCTGATTGGTACGGCGTGTTTTGGTTTGATTTTTTACGCTTTTTGGCCAATCACGGTAATGATAGCAACATTCTTGCCAAAGGCAACTTTAGAAATAATTACACTTCTAGTTAAGTTCTTGGCAAAAATTCATATCGTAAAAGACGAGATTAAGACGAGAAAAAAAGTAGAATATGAAGTAAATGAATATGCTAAATGTGTGCGTAAGATTTTAAAGACGCGGGGATTATTTGTAAAAACTATTATTATGTCGGTGATATTTAATTTTTTGATTGGCATGATTCCGTTCTTTGTATTAAATGCATTTGGTGGGCAAGTAGATTTCTTGCCGTGCTTTGTAACTACGATTGCAGTGACGTCTGCAGTTTATTTCGTGCCAACACCAGGAAACTCCGGCGCTGCCGAAGGTACATTCTTTGTGGTGTTTTCGGCGCTTTCGAGCGGATATGTGTTTTGGGCGATGCTAGTGTGGCGTTTCTTCTCGTATTATGTATATATTATAATGGGGCCAATCATTTATTTCTTGATGCATCTAGAGAAAAAGCGGGAGTCTAAAAATATATCTAATTAATATGGTATAATGGTAAAATATGCTCAAACTTTTTAGATTTTTAAAGCCATATTGGTGGCAGATTATTATCTTGGTTGCCGCTACTGCTTTGCAGGTGTGGACTACTTTACGGTTGCCGGCTTTAATGGCGAGCATTATTAATGATGGCATTGTGCCAGGGAATACTGATTATATTTGGCAAGTTGGTCTACGGATGGTGGGGCTGGCGATTGTCTCGGCGATTGCGTCACTTATTTCGAGTTATTTTTCGGCCAGAGTGGGGACATCCTATGCGCGTGATTTAAGGGCGGCGATCTTTACTAAGATTATCAATTTTAATATCTTGGATGTTAAAGACTTTAGCACTGCATCGCTTCTGACTAGAACTACGAACGACATCAACCAAGTTCAAATGGTGACTATCATGATGCTTTCGATGATGGTGCGCTCTCCGCTGTTTTTGATTATTTCGATCATAATGGCAATCCAAACTGCGCCGGATATGTCGTGGATTATCGTAGTAGGGGCAGTGGCAATTCTTGGCTCTGTGATTTTAATCATGGCTCTGGTAATGCCGAAGTTTAAGATTTTTCAGACGTTGGTTGATAAGATTACTTTAATTACGCGTGAGAATCTGACAGGTCTTCGTGTAGTACGAGCTTTTAATAACGAGAAACTCGAACAAAAGAAATTTGTAAATACTAATGATAAGCTCACCAAACTATTAATATATATTGATAGAATCCTAGAATTACAAAATCCATTAATTAATATTATATTTAATGGGACTACACTACTTTGCTCATGGATTGGTATTTCTTTGCTATCAAAAGATTTTGCGTATCTAGGCAATATGACGGCTTTTGCGCAATATGTCACGCACGTGATGTTATCGTTTTTGATGATGTCGATGCTATTTGTGATGCTACCTAGAGCTAATGTGTCGGCACATCGTATTAATGAAGTGCTTGGGAAAGTTTCAAAACTTAATTGGCTGAATAAAACTAATGGCAAGCCAAGCAAAACTCCGTCAGTAGAGTTTAAGAATGTGGATTTTTCTTATCCGGCTGCAGAAGAAAAAGTATTGGATAATATTTCATTTAAAGCCTTGGCGGGTGAAACTACTGCGTTCATTGGTTCTACCGGCTCAGGCAAATCTACTTTGATTAATCTAGTGCCGAGATTTTATGAAGCAACCAAGGGCGAGATATTGATTAACGGCGTACCAATTCAAAACTATGAAAAGAAGGATTTGATTTCACGGATTGGTTTTGTGCCACAAAGGGGAGTACTATTTGCCGGGACGATTAAGTCCAATATAAAATTTGGTGCACCAGATGCTTCGGATGAAGCGATGCGTAAGGCAGCTCGAATCGCCCAGGCCGAAAGTTTTATTGAAAAGTTACCAGAAAAATACAACTCGCATATTGCGCAAGGTGGGACAAATGTTTCGGGCGGGCAAAAACAAAGACTCTCCATTGCGCGAGCAATTTGTAAAGAGCCAGATATTTATGTGTTTGACGATGCTTTTTCGGCACTTGATATGAAGACTGACATGCGGCTACGTGAAGCATTAAAAGAAATCACATCAAATGCAGTAGTGTTAATTGTCGCGCAAAGAGTTTCGACAATTAAAGATGCCGAGCAAATTGTTGTTCTTGATAACGGCCGTGTGGTGGGGAAGGGTAGACATTTAGAATTGTTAAATAAATGTAAAGTTTACCAGGAAATTGTAGAATCACAATTGTCTGAAAAAGAATTTGAAGCCGAAATGAAACAAGCAAAGAATTATCAAAAGACGAGCCACAATGCTTTGGCTGGAAAGGTGGAATATGCCTAGCCATCCGCAAGGAACCGAAAAGCCGAAGAGCATGATTGAATCGTTTAAAGTATTTTTGAAGTCAATCAAAAAATATCGTTTCCCGATTTTGATGTCAATTATTCTTACTGTGGGGTCGGCAATTCTGGGATTGTTTATTCCAAAGATTCTGGGTGATATGACGACGATTGCGGTTGATTCTTATCCAGATTTGGATTGGTCGGCACTGGGCGGAAAAGCAATTCTGATTATATGTTTATTCTGCGCATCATCTCTACTAGGTTATGGTCAGGCTTATATTCTAGCTGTAGTTTCTGCTAAATATACTAAAGATCTTAGGGAACAAATACTTGAAAAGATTTCAAAACTACCAATTTCGTATTTTGATAAACATCAATATGGAGACACTTTGTCGCGTATGTCTAATGATGTAGATGTGCTTACTACTTCGATGTCACAAGAAATTGCCGATGTATCGATGAGCGTCACGACGCTAATTGGTGTGATGATTATAATGTTAACTATTTCTGTGCCGTTGTCACTGATTTCCTTTATCGTGGTGCCACTATCCGTTGCAGTAGTTGGGCAAATTATGCGTTTCGCGCAGAAATATTTCCGCGAGCAGCAAAAGACTCTTGGTGTATTAAATAGCGAAATTGAAGAAGACTATTCTGGGCAGATTGTGATTAAATCAAATTCCTACGAAGATACGGCCATGGATGAGTTTAATAAGGTAAATGAAAAGCTCACTATGGTGTCTAGACGAGCTCAAATCTTTTCATCGCTATCTTTTCCAGTAACTCATATTTTTACTAATCTAGGTTATGTGGCGATTTGTGCGCTGGGTGGCGTATTTGTAGTGCAAGGCCAGATTACTATTGGTAATATTCAGGCCTTTATTCAATATGTGTCTAGGTTTAATCGACCAATCACCGAAATTGCTTCTACTACATCGACTTTACAGTCTTTGCTAGCTGCCAGTGAGAGAATCTTTGAATTTCTAAATGAAAAAGAAGAACAGCCTGATATCGAGCCGGCCAAGAAGATTGAGTCGGTCAAGGGTGCGGTAGAGTTTCATAATGTAAACTTTGGCTACGTACCGGAGCGTCCAATTATCCGAGATTTTTCTGTAAAAGTAAAACCTGGCATGAAGGTCGCGATTGTGGGGCCAACTGGCGCAGGGAAAACTACTATTATTAATTTGTTGATGAGATTTTATGAACCAGATTCTGGATATATATCAATAGACGGTGTACCTACGCGCGAAATGAAACGGGCCGATGTCCGCAAACTATTTGGTATGGTTTTGCAAGACACTTGGCTCTTTAGTGGCACCGTAGAAGAAAACTTGCGCTACGGTAAACTGAATGCGTCGCTCGATGAGATTAAAAAGGCCGCCAAGGCTTCAAATGTAAACCATATTATCGAAGCTTTGCCAAAATCTTATCATTCTGAAATTAGTGAAGATTCGGATAACGTTTCAGCGGGCGAAAAACAATTGATAACCATTGCTAGGGCAATGGTGGCAAATCCACCAATGATGATACTAGATGAAGCTACATCAAATGTTGACACGCGTACTGAACAGTTAATCCAGGATTCGTTTGAAAAGCTTACTTCTGGGCGTACGTCGTTTGTGATCGCGCATAGGTTATCAACTATACGTAACTCTGACTTAATATTGGTTATGAAAGATGGGGCTATCGTCGAACAAGGTAACCATGAACAGCTATTAAAACTTAATGGTTTTTATGCCGAATTATATAATTCACAATTTGCTGAAGGTTAATTAATAATTATTCTGGTACAAAGAAACATCTGACTGCAAAACCCTTGAATTTATCGTCGTTGTTGGTGCCAGGATAGACATTGGTATTATTGACGACAAACCTGTATGCTGTGCCGTTGGTACTTGGCGTAGATGACCAGTAATAACCATTGCTACCCCTATTGCCTATTGCAGAGTTATAGAATTGGCCAGAATAGATAAAGTTATTTGGGAATTTACGGAAAGCTTTGGTGGCCGTATCGCCATTTGCGTTGAGAGTCGTGCCGCTGTAGTATGATTTACCGCTATTTGGAGTGTCTTGATTGGCGGTGGCTACTTCACTCATTGTGTAATAACCTAGAATATAATAATCTCGCCATTCAGACTCATCCCCATCGACGTTGATCTCAGATGTGACGCTACCGCCTTGTGGCAAGAACCAAGTGGCCGGGCAAATCGCAGTATTGACTAATGATGTATTATCTGTAGCGTAATGAATAGTATTCGCTAAAGCTGCCGCCCACGAATAGTAGTTTCCGTATCCGTAGATATTGGCATTGGCTACAGTAGAATAGTTCGAACTAGCTGTGAGACTAGTGGCTCTGGTTGACGAATTGGTATTAGTATTATTGTAGCGCGGAATACGCACAAATGGGTTATCGTTACTATTAATGTTCATGGTATTATTAGCACCATCTGTGCTGTATAAGCTATTTGGTGTAAACGTACTAGAGAATCCACTATTCTCGGAATCGGCTAAGCCAATGAAACTACCATAATCAGTGCCGGTGCCAGAATAGGTGCCGTAGCCTCTTGACAAGGCAGCATCACCCGATCTTGTAGTATACTGAGAATCTAGGCGCAAGTTTTCAATCATCCAGCATAAGTCGTCGGAAAGTCTGGCGATGGCGTAGGTTTGGTTGTCACGTAAATCGGTAAGCGCTGAAACGCTAGCCATTGTAGCATTGCCAGATGACGGGGCCGAGGTAAGGCTATCGCATACTTCATAAGTGTTATGTTGGAAAGAGCCAACCGACTTTACCCATACAGCATAAAGCGAAAGTCCTTCGTTGTCGCCAGTATATTGGCCCGCCGTAAAGGTGATTTCTTCATTAGGACCATAATAGTTACCACTATAATCAAATTTGTCATTCCAGCCTGCAAAGCCGTAACCTTCTCGGCTGAAATTAGACGCTAGGAGCGTTGCGGACGTCTGGCTGGCGGTAAGTTGCTGAACTGGAGCACCGCCACTAGTAGTCATCGAACCGGTAGCCATACTGGTGTTTGGATAGTAGCCGATGTAACCCGATGGGGTAGTTTGGGGTTGGGCTGGAGTCTCATTGGCTGGATGAACTAGAGTAAATTTGACTTTGCCTTGATAAGTACCAGTGTCTTGAGTAGTACTGATATGGGATTGGTAGGTAAGGCTAATTGATGTGCCTACGGCTGGGCTGGTACCAACTGCATCGGTAGCGGAATCTCGATGGGCTACTTTGGTATAGGTGGTCGGAACAACGGAATAAGCACTATAGCCATTATCTATAGTAGTAGCATAAGTACCAGTCGTAACTTGTGACAATTTCATAGCCCAAGAAGAATTACCGGAAGTGTTGGTGCCGGTATTAAACTCTACTGGGTTACTGCTTACACCAGTTTGGATCATTTTGGTATTGCCATATTCATTGTTTGAATAGCCAATGGCATATATCGCAAAACCACCAGTATCGTTACAAATAGTTTGTAAAGTAGTAGAACCAATGTCTTGCTGGCTGGAGCCAGGTGGGACTTCGGCAGTATGGGCAGAATTAATAGTAGCCGTCATAGTACAGGCGGCACCAACTATAACTGAAGCATTAGCCGAAGTAGCATTAGTGGGAGTGGATGAAAGAATTAATGCAATAATTACAGTTAAAAGAAGTGGGGAAAGACACAAAGAATATTTAGCAAAATCTTTATATTGCGTTTTTACCCTAATCATATTTTTCATTATAGCACAACTATTATAAAAAACTCAAGCATTATTGATTGATTTTTTGATAATTTCAAAGATTTGTTCTATGGTGCCAGAAGCATCGACAAGTTGTAAACTAAATTCTTTGGCAATTTTGGGATAAGCTGAATTAACCTTTTGTTGGAAATCATCTGCCTTTTTTTCGAATGTCTCGGTGGCTTTGCCACGGTTTTGCTGGCGCTTCATGCGTTCCTTATCAGAAACCGTGAGAATAAATCCAAAGTCTGGATTGAAATATTTTTCTGGTAAAAGTTCTTTAGTGATTCGAATGATCTTGTTACGTGAAACGCCTTCACCATAGCCTTGATAGGCTAAAGTTGACCAATAATTACGAGCTGAAATTACAACACCACCGGCTCTTAACACTGGCTCGGCGACTTTTTTCCAAAGTTCAACTCGCGCTGCGGTAAATAATAATACGTTGGTAATTGGCTCGAGATTATAACCGCGAGTTAAAATCATGTCGTGTAAATCGTGTGCCTGGGGCAAATCACCATCTGGCTCTTCGAGCATGACTACAGTTTTGCCTTTTTCTTCGAAATATTTCTTTAGGAGTTCGGCCTGAGTTGATTTACCGGTGCCGTCTTGGCCTTCAATTACTATGTACATTATTGCTCCTTTGAGCGGATCCTGCCGACTTGTTTTTGGCGGGTCCTGCCGCTTTCTCTTCCCCCACTCGGCTCTCGTGGGGGACCCCCTTCGAAAGCGTCACCCGCCTAGAACCACAAGAGTCGTCACCCGTCCGTAATAAATACTTTTCATAACAGGCGGGACAGAGAGCGCGGTACTCAATTTTAGCCTTGCCGTCGTCAATGAGAATATCTGGGCCGTCGGTAACTAGTTTATCATTTAAGAAACGACAATTTAGCGTGGCTTTGTGACCGCATTCACAAATCGTTTTGATTTCTTCGATTTCGTGGGCGATTTGAAGTAACCTAGTGGCGCCTTCAAAACCACCGTCTTCACGTCGGAAATTAAGGCGCAACCCATAACACATAACGGGAATATTTAAGTTTATCGTAATCAACATTAGTTCATCAACTTGTTTTGGCGTTAAAAATTGGGCTTCATCGACTAAAACGCATTGAACGTTTTTATATTTCTTGGTAATGGTTTGATATAAATCCATGTTGCGGTCAAAACAAAAATCCGTTTCGCGCTCGGGACCAATGCGAGTATAAAGTTTGGTACCGTGTTTGGTGTCGGTTTTCGGTTTAATTACGCAAACTTTGTGACCACGCTCTTCATAATTAAAAGCGACTTGCAGTAGCTGCATTGTTTTGCCGCACCCCATTGCGCCATATCTAAAATATAACTTTGCCATGCTATAATTATACCATGCATGAAAGCTGGAAGAAGTTTTTAAAGGCGGAATTTGACAAGCCGTATTTTAAGGAATTGGCAGAATTTTTGCATGACGAATATGCGCATAAAACGATTTTTCCACGCAAGGAATTGGTGTTTCGGGCTTTTACCACAGACTTGAATAACGTAAAGGTTGTAATACTCGGGCAAGATCCATACCATACGCCGGGAGCGGCAGAAGGCCTGGCGTTTTCGGTGCCAAATTCGCAGCCATTGCCACCATCACTTATAAATATATATAAAGAGATTGATTCAGATATTGGGCAACACGCAAATCCGCGAGGTAGTTTGGCGAATTGGCAAAAACAAGGTGTGTTACTTCTTAATACTGTTCTAACTGTGGAAGCGCACAAACCAAAATCACACGCAGGGAAGGGTTGGGAAACTTTTACAACGGCGACGATTGAACATTTAAATAGCGTTAGGCCACATTTAGTTTTTATATTGTGGGGACGAGATGCGCGAAATAAAAAAGTATTAATTGACGCATCAAAACATTTAATTATTGAATCGGCGCATCCGTCGCCTTTGTCGGCTTATAATGGATTTTTTGGCAGTAAACCGTTTTCGAAATGCAATGAGTTTTTGAAACAAAATGGTATGGAACCAATTGTTTGGTAATTAAATAGCCTTGGCCTTTGGCTCGGTCCATTTAACTAGTCTTTGGTATTCGGGTGAGTCGGTTGGATAAGAATCTAAAATGTCTTCGATATATGATTTGCCGTTGGTTAGGTTTAGCGTCTCGACTTCTGGCATGGATGCGAGCAAGCGCACGACGGCTTCGTCGGTTTCGATATTGGTCATGGATTTTTTGGGATCAGTGGAATGAGAATGCACGCGAAGTTCTTTGTAGACAAATCTTTTAATGCCGGCCTGCAGACAGTATTTGAGACAGTTTTCGCAAGTTGCGACTCTATTATATATAGTGCATCCAGTTAAATCTTGGTGGGCGAAAATAACGGCATTCATTTCGGAATGGATGGCAAAGTAATATTTCATCGGGCGCTCGGAAAGAGTCATTTTGGATTCGTCGGCGCCCTGAATCATGCCGTTATAGCCAAGCGAAACGACGCGCTTGTTTTTATCGACAATCACGCAACCCATTTTCGACGAAGGGTCTTTAGATTTTTCGGCGACCGTTTCGGCGATTTTCATAAAATATTCATCCCACTCACGTTGTTTTTGATTCATTGAAACTCCTTTTCATAAATTATAACATGTGTTTTTTATAAAAAGGTCTTGTTTTTAAAATGGATGTGCTATAATTAAATTAACATAAGTGAGGTACAATGAAGAGTTTTAGACGGTTTAATTCATTGATTGCGATGGTTTGTGTGATTTTGATGATGTCTTTTGTCTTTTCTTTTGATTTTGTTTTTGCGGATGATAATACTACGTCGGTGGACCAAGTAAATATTACCGTACCTGTGTCTTGCTCGGTGGTGGGGACGATTGCTTCGGGTGGTGACCATACTGCGCCGATGGTGAATAGTCAGTATCTCAGCGAAATTGGCACGACTACGTTTAAGACGTATTGTAATGATAATAGTGGCTATGCGATTTATGCAATTGGCTACAGCAATGATGAGTTTGGCAACACTTTGATGAAACATAATAGTGATAACACTAGAGATTTTGATACTGGCACAGCGACTTCGGGCCAAAATTCGGACTGGGCGATGAAGCTATCTGCTATCGCTGGAACTTACGCGCCAACGATTCACTCGGACACAAATGGCGCCTACACAGCTTACCATGTGGTGCCTAGTACGTACACCAAGGTGGTGAGTTTTGGCTCAAATACCGATTTGCCAGCGACTGGTGTAAATGCCGTGGGTTCTGGATTTTCTTCGACCTATGCGGTGTGGGTTTCGGCTACGCAAGTGGCAGGGACTTATACAGGGAAAGTGAGATATACTTTGGTGCATCCGAGTACGGAAGTGCCACTACAGCCACAGACTACCGCTTCGGGTAAGATTTGCTATTATCCAAATGCTAGTACTTATGATGGTACGATGGGCTGCCAGACAGTTTCTACTTCAGCTACCACCGCTAAACTCTTTGCTTCCAACTTTTCTCGTGCAGGTTACGGCTTCGCTGGTTGGAGCGATGCCTTTGATTACGCTACTAACGCCAATGCTCACTTCTATGGTCCAAACGAAGATATAACCTTTACGGCTGGACAGTATACTGGCTCTAACCCAGGCCTATCACTTTATGCAGTATGGATACCGTCAGCTGGTAGTTTCCAAGATGTTGGTAAAACAACTACCGTTTGTAATGGTCTTACGGTAGCTTCCGTTAGTGGCAACAGAACTCTCGCTTCCGTTTCTGCCCTTACTGATACCCGTGATAATCAGACATATGCTATTGCTAAACTTGCTGATGGTAATTGTTGGATGATTGAGAACCTTCGTCTAGATAATACGGCACAGCTTACTACTC